>CAVHMZ010000122.1:0-14495 GCA_963637225.1 Segatella hominis | reverse complement strand
AGATCCCCAACCCCAAGTGGGTCGTCGCCATGGGCGAGTGCGCCATCTCCGGCGGGCCCTGGTATGATTCCTACAACACTGTCCAGGGGCTGGACCAGATCGTGCCTGTCGATATCTACATCCCCGGATGCCCCGCGCGTCCTGATGCCATGATCGACGGGTTCATGCTGCTCCAGAAGAAGATCGAGAGCTACTTCAGAAGAGGAGCATTCCTGGAGGACTGAGGATGGACACAGAAGCTGTTTATCAGAAGCCCACCGAGGAAGAGGTCAAGACCCTCCTCACCGAGAAGTTCCCGTCTGTCCAGGTTACCGGCACGGAGGCCCGCAGGGTCTATGCCAAGCTGCCCCGGGAGGACATCCTCGAGGTGTGCAAGTACATCCAGCACAACCTCACCTTCGAGCACTGCTCCACCGTCATCGGAGTCGACTACGTCGACCACATGACTGTCGTATACCACCTTTCCAACTACTACAACGGGCTCATGATCGAGCTCAATGTCGACCTCCCCGCCGACGACCTCCATGTGGAGTCCGTCACCTGCGTCTGGGAGGGAGCCAACTGGCACGAGAGGGAGACCTGGGAGCTGTTCGGGATCGTCTTCGACAACCACCCCAGGCTGGAGAGGCTGCTGACGCCCAAGACCTACGAGTTCTTCCCGTTCAGGAAATCATACAAGCTCAGGGGGAGTGAGTGATGGCTGACTCAATAGTTCCCGTAAAAGAAATGGAAGAGAAGATGGAAACCGACAAGATGTGGATCATCATGGGTCCGCAGCACCCGTTCTCCCACGGACTTTGGACCCTCAAGATCAAAGTCGACGGAGAGTTCGTCGTTGATGCCGATCCGATCGTCGGTTACCTCCACCGCGGGTGGGAGAAGGAGGCCGAGAACAGGACCTACCCCAAGATCATCCCGATGGCAGACCGTCTCTGCTATGCCGCGTCCATGACCTACACCCACCTCTACTGCATGACAGTTGAGAAGGCGCTGGGCATCGACATCCCGGAGAAAGCGAAATACATCAGGATCGTCGCCGATGAGGTGTGCAGGATCAACTCCCACCTCATGTGGCTCGCCGCCGTCGGGACCGACCTCGGGAACCTGACCGTGTTCCTGTGGGCCATGAGGGAGAGGGAGTACTTCCTGGACCTCAACGTCAAGCTCTGCGGAGCCAGGATGACCACGAACTACCCCCGTATCGGAGGAGTCAGGAACGACACCACCGATATATTCGACAGGGACATCATCCGTGTCGTGGACAGGTTCGAGAAGGCCATGTGGGACATCATCGACCTGATGGACGAGAGCTCTATCATCGTTTCCAGGATGAAAGGCGTCAGCTACATGACCCGCGAGCAGGTCGCCAACCTCGGAATGACCGGGCCCGCTATGAGGGGATGCGGAGTGGACTTCGATATCCGCCGCGACGACCCCTACGACAACTATGACAAGGTGGACTTCGAGGTCCCCGTCCTGACAGAGGGAGACTCCTATGCCAGGTACATGATCCGCATCGAGGAGATGTTCCAGTCCTGCGACATCATCAGGCAGGCTGTCCAGAAGATCAATGCTCTCGGAAAGAACGCTCCCTACAGGATCAAGACCCCGACGAAAGTGCCCGCCGGCACAAGCTTCATGAGGATGGAGGACCCCCGCGGAGAGTCCCTCATGTACCTGGTGTCCGACGGAACCGACAAGCCCTACAGGCTCAAGGTGCGCAGCCCCATCTTCACGAACGTATCGACATCCAAGGCCATGTGCCAGGGATGCAGGATCGCTGATGTTCCGGCCATTCTCGCCCAGATCGACATGTGCCTTGGAGAGACCGACAGGTGATGGAATTGGTAGTGGAATACACAAGCATACTGGATTTCGTCAACTTCGGCAGGCCGCTGATGGACAACGCCTACTATCCGTTCGACAACTACAACCTGGCATACGCTATCTCGTACAGGCTGTGGGAGCTGATCGGAGGAGCCATCGCCTGGCTGATCAACCTGATCTTCCCCGGCAACTGCGTTTCCGAGTGGCTGATGTGCGACGGCGCCTCGACCCTCTTCGCCCTGATCATCTTCATGCTGGTCATGTTCATCGTGGTCTTCGTGTGCACGCTGCTGTCCCTATGGATGGAGCGTAAGTGCCTCGGAAGGATGATGGACAGGAGAGGGACTATGATCGGTCTCAAGGGATTCCTGCAGTGCGTTGCAGACGGTCTCAAGACCTTCATGAAGGAGAACACCCTTCCCGGCAAGATCGACAAGATGACCTACATGTGGACTGTGTCCCTGGTCGTCGGAGTGTCTGTCCTCGTCGCATGCATGATCCCGCTGTCCGGCAGATGGTACGTCGTCGACTACCACACCGGCCTTCTCATCGTGATGGCATTCTTCGCCCTCGCCCCGTTCTTCATCCTGGTCTCGGGATGGGCTCAGAACAACAAGTACTCCCTTATCGGAGGAATGAGGGCCGCGGAGCTGATGATCTCTTACGAGGTCCCGATGCTCATCATGATCGCGACCACTGCGCTGCTCGCCGGCAGTTTCAACATCGGCGACATAGTCTATGCGCAGAACGACACTGTATGGTACTTCATACCCCAGATCATCGGTGTGATCACATTCTTCTTCTGCGCCACCGCAGAGTCCGAGCGTCTGCCCTTCGATATCGCCGAGGCAGAGGCCGAGCTGGTCGAGGGATGGCAGACAGAGTACGCCGGAATGAAATGGGGTCTCATCATGCTGGCCGACTACTTCAGAGGATACGTCGCGTGCGCGATGGTCACCATCATGTACCTGGGCGGCTGGACCCTCCCCTTCATCGGAGACGGCCCCATACCCGAGATCGTGTTCCTGCTGAAGACCTGGTTCGTCTTCTTCCTGATGATCCTCGTCAGGGCCGCTCTGGCCCGTGTCAGGCCTGACCAGATCCTGAACATCGGATGGAAGGTCTTCATGCCCCTGTCCGTGATCAACCTGGCAGTCGTCATACTGCTCAAGTCGGGAGGAATCTTCTGATGACGATCAGATATCTAGACAAATACCCGAAGAACCTGGCGAAGAGCCTGTGGGTCCTGAAGCCCCAGTGGGCCGTCCTCAAGCTGTTCGCCAAGACCATCGCCCACAGGCCCGTGACGGTCCTGTACCCCTACGAGAAGGAGTGGGTGCCCGAGAACTACCGCGGACGCCCCGGCCTCGTGTTCGACAAGTGCGTCGGATGCGGCATGTGCGCCCGCATGTGCCCCACCGCATGCATCAAGCTCGTCGACACCGAGGACTCCGAAGGGAAGACCGTCAAGAGGCCCCAGGTCAACCTCGGCAGGTGCGCCATGTGCGGATACTGCGCGGAGTACTGCCCTGTGGACGCCATGACCGTCACTCCCGAGTACGAACTCGCAGAGTACACCAGGTTCGACCTCATCTACGGCCCCAAGAGGCTCAACTACGAGGGAACGACCGAAGGGATGAAGGTCAAGCTGGAGGTCACCCTGCCCTCCGATATCGAGAACGGCAACCCCGAGAGGCGCGTGTCGCTCTTCGACATCGACAGGCCCGAGCTGACCGACAGCAAATGCATCGGATGCAAGAAGTGCGCCAAGGTCTGCCCCGTCAAGGCCATCGAGATGGTCGAGAAGGGAGTCAACGACAAGGGCAAGCCCATCCTGCGCCCGGTTATAGACAATGAGAAGTGCATCTGTTGCAGCAACTGCGTGGACGACTGTCCGAAAGATGCCCTTCAGATCAAGGAGGTGCTCTGATGGGAGCTCTCATGGATTTGTGGAATTCGTTCTGGAACGGACTCGGGGACTTCGGCAGCTTCCTGCTGGGCAACCTCGATCTCGTCGCGTTCATGATACTGGCGGCCATCGCCGTCCTCGGTGCCCTCTGCGTGGTCACCAAGAAAGAGGTCATCCACAGCGCGTTCTATCTCGCTCTGGTCTTCCTCTGTGTCGGATTCGTGTACTTCTTCCTCGAAGCGGAATTCCTCGGAGTGGTGCAGATCCTCGTCTACGTAGGAGCGATCACCATTCTGTTCGCGTTCAGCATCATGTTGACAAGAAGGTATATTATGAAACCGGAGGGCGATTCCGATGAGTAAGAAAGTAGTCGTCGGAGCAGCAGTCTCCGTCGTGCTGCTGGCCATCCTCGTGGTCGGCATCGCCACGATCGACTGGGACAACTTCACCAGCTATGATGAGCCGCAGCCCGTTCCCACCATCGATCCGACGGGAGACCAGGGGATCATGGACGACCATGGCGATGTCAAGGAGAACAGCCTTGCCTACGTCATCTTCGAGAAGTACGGCCTCGTGCTCATACCTCTGGCGCTCCTCATGTTCGGAGCGATGATCGGCGGAGTGTGCATTTCCAGAGAGGAGGTGGAAGCGGATGATACCGATTGAGTTCTTCCTCGCCCTGGGAGCTATCCTGTTCGTCATCGGGGCATACGGCGTGCTCACCAAGAGCAACGCCATCGTCGTGCTCATGTGCATCGAGCTCATGCTCAATGCGGCCAACATCAACTTCGTGGCCTTCGGCGCCTTCAACGCCGACGTGATGGGCCAGGCCTTCGTGGTCATGACCATCTCCGTCGCAGCTGCAGAAGTCGCAGTCGGCATAGCTATCCTGCTCAACGCGTACAAGCTGAGGAAGACAAGCGACCTCGACGACGCGGAGCTCACATCTATGAGGTGGTAAGATGTTCATAGAATACACTTGGCTCGTGCCCCTCATTCCGATGCTGTGCTTCCTGATCATCGGCCTTGTCGGCAGGAAGATGCCTGAGAAGGGCGGATACATCGCAATAGCGGGCGCTCTGCTCTCGTTCATAATAGCGGCCCTGATCTCCTACGAGTACCTCACCGGAGACCAGTACCCCAACGCCGTGACCGAATCCATCGAGTGGTTCCACATCGGCGACATAACCATGCACCTCGGATACTATGTGGACGGCCTCACCTGCATGATGATGCTGTTCTCCTCGTTCATTTCCACTCTGATCTTCGTGTACTCCATCGGATACATGGGCGACCAGGGCCCCAGGAAGACGAGGTACTACGCCGAGGTCTCACTGTTCCTGACCGGTATGCTCGGGCTGATCGTCTCCAGCAATTTCCTGGAGCTGTTCATCTTCTGGGAGGTCATGGGGCTGTGCTCGTACCTGCTCATCGGATTCTGGTCCTTCAGGCACCCCGAAGGCGACGCTGCCTCCGCCAATGCGGCTTCCGCTGCGAAGAAAGCATTCCTGGTCACCCGTCTCGGCGATGTGTGCCTCATGGCAGGCCTCTTCATACTGCTCGGCGAGTTCCACAGCCTGGACTACACCAACCTGTTCGACGCGGCCAACATCGCTGCCGCCGACCCCGACATGCTGATGCTCGGGATGTTCCTCGTCTTCGGAGGAGTCATCGGAAAGAGCGCTCAGTTCCCCCTGCACGACTGGCTGCCCGATGCGATGGCCGGTCCTACGACCGTCTCCTCTCTGATCCACGCCGCGACCATGGTCAAGGCCGGAGTCTACCTCGTCGCAAGGGGATATCCCCTGTTCGTCCAGAACCCCGAGGTCATGCTCTTCGTCGGAATCATCGGAGGAGTCACCGCGTTCTTCGCCGCGACCATGGCGATGAACAATATGAACATCAAGAAGGTCCTGGCCTTCTCTACCGTTTCTCAGCTCGGATACATGATCCTGGCGCTCGGAGCCGGAGGATACCTCATAGCCCTGGGGCTCAGGGACGGCAACGATGCCCTCATCGCCGCAGGGACCGCCGGATTCATCGCAGGATGTTTCCACATGATGAACCACGCCTTCTTCAAGGCCCTGCTGTTCATGTGCTCCGGATCCGTCATCCACGCTGTGGGCACAGAGGACATGAGGCAGATGGGCGGCCTCCACAAGCACATGAAGATCACCTCGATCACAATGCTGCTCGGTTCCCTGTCCATCGCCGGGTTCCCGCTCTTCAGCGGGTTCTGGTCCAAGGACCTCGTGCTCGAGATGGCCCTGGACGCCGGAGACGAGACCATCTGGTTCACCGTGCTCTGGCTGCTCGCCGTCATCACCGCTTTCATGACCGCGTTCTACATGTTCCGCATGTGGTTCATGACCTTCATGGGAGAGGAGGGGCATGCCAGCCAGCACTGTCACGGAGAGTCTCCCAAGACCATGACCGTCCCCCTGATGATCCTGTCCGTGTTCGCTGTCGTCAGCGGATTTTTCATAATGTTCGGACTGGACAAGATGATCGCCTTCGACATCACATCCACAGGATTCGTCATCGGAGGAGGCCATGGGGAGGGCTTCGAGTACTTCAGCGAGCTCTTCACCAACCCCTACACTTACCTGACGATCGTCCTCGCCCTGCTCGGAATCGGCCTCGCCTACATGATGTACGCGAAGAAGACCATCAACCCCGGCAGGTTCAACAAGGACGGACAGTCTGTCATCTACAAGCTGCTCGCCAACAGGTGGTACTTCCCCGAGTTCTACAACCAGGTCTCCTGGAAGCTCGGAGACGGAGTCGCACGCGGCGTGAACTACGTCGACAGGCAGGTCATCGATGGAACAGTCAACGGGCTCTCCGGCGCCGTCATCGGCGGAGGAGATGTCATGAGCAAGGTCCAGACCGGGCACGTCCAGGATTACTCCTCGATGGTCCTGATCGGAGTCTCCGTGCTCTCGGTGCTGTTCATCGTCATCGCCAAGATCCTCGGAGGTATGTGAGATGGAAATACCGCTTCTGAGTCTGCTCATCCTCATGCCCCTGATCGGTGCAGTCGCCACCCTCTTCATGGGGGGAGAGAGGCAGAAATACGCAAAATACGTGGCCGGAGTCTTCTCCGCCATCACGCTCGTGATCACCCTCTACATCATGTTCGCCACCGAAATGGGCGACCTGAGCGAGTCCTACAAGTGGATCAGCACGAACAGCGTGACGATCAGTTTCGCCCTCGCTGTCGACGGGCTCAGCATCCTGATGGTCTTCCTGACCGCACTGCTGACCCTCCTCGTCGTCGTGTTCTCCGCTGAGGAGAAGGACAGGCCCAACTACTTCCACACCCTGGTCATGGCCATGGAGGTGGGGCTGATGGGAGTCTACCTCGCTGCAGATTACTTCCTGTTCTACGTGATGTGGGAGATCACCCTGGTGCCCATGTACTTCATGATCTCATGGTACGGAGGCCCCAGGAGGCACTACGCCGCCATCAAGTTCCTGATCTACACCCATGTGGCATCGCTGGTCATGCTGATCGGCATATTCGCCATGGGATTCGAGGTCGCCTCGATGACCGGAGTCGCAGACTTCTCCTTCGAAACGATCAACAGCATCATGCCGACCACTTCCGAGGCGTTCCAGGCGATGGTCTTCGCCCTGCTGTTCTTCGGATTCATGGTCAAGATGCCTTCCGTGCCCTTCCACACATGGCTGCCCGACGCGCACGTCGAGGCCCCTACCGGAGGATCCGTCCTCCTGGCCGGCGTCATGCTGAAGATGGGTTCCTACGGTATCATCCGCATCTGCCTGGAGGCTCTCCCCTTGGGAGCTCACTACTGGCAGTGGGTCATAATCGCTATCGGGCTGGTTTCCATGGTCTATGGGGCCTACGCCTGCATTGCTCAGACAGATCTCAAGAAGATGGTCGCGTTCTCGTCCATCAGCCACATGGGAATGGTCATGCTGGGGATCGGATGCCTCTCCGACATCGGTATCACCTTCGCGATCTTCCAGATGTTCGCTCACGGGCTCATCTCCGCCGTCCTGTTCATGGTGTGCGGAATGTGCGGCCACATCGTCGGTACCAGAGAGATGCCCCTCCTCGGCGGCCTCGCCGGAAGGCTCCCTGTGTTCGCCACCTTCATGATGATCGGATTCATGGCATCCCTCGGACTGCCTGGCCTCGTCGGATTCTGGGGAGAGTTCCCTCTTGTCTACGGATTCTACGAGTTCATCCAGAGCGAGAACATGCTGTGGCTGCTCCTCTTCTGCCTGCTGACTCTGATGCTGACCGCAGGATACTACCTGTGGGCCATGCAGAAGACCCTCTTCGGGCCCGAGACCACCAAGATCGATCTGGAGCACGTGCATGACGTGAGCAAGCCCGAGTTCGCGGCCCTCGCCGTCCTCGTGGTCCTCATCGCCCTGTACGGAGTGTGGCCCGATGGAGCCCTCTCCTTCGTCGAACCCTACATTGACACCCTTATGGAGGTGCTCTGATGGATTTCACAAGCATATTCGGTGACTACACAGCCATTGCGCCCTTGGTCATACTGCTCATCGGCGCGCTCGTCATGCCTGCGGTCCAGTTCCTCGGAAAGAGGAACACCGCGACCTGGGCCGTGGCGCTGGCCTTCGTCGTCGTGTCCATGCTGGTCAACTTCCTGATGCTGACCGATGAGTGGACCGGCTCGACCCTCGGCGCCTACGACTACAACGCGTACAGCGGGCTGATGGTTCTGCTCTTCCAGATCGTGCTGTTCCTGGCCGTCCTCGTGTCCAACGCCAGCGTTGAGACCACGAGGATCCACACAGGAGCGTACTACGCTCTGATCATGGGCGCCTCCGTCGGTATGATGTTTGTCGCCGGGTCCTCGGACCTGCTGACCATCTTCGTCGGAGTCGAGCTCACCAGCATCTCGTCCTACGCCCTCGTCACCATGAAGAGGAAGGACCCCAGGGCCGCAGAGGCCGGAGTCAAGTACGTCATCATCGGTGGAATGTCCACTGCTCTGACGATCTACGGTATCTCCATGCTCTACGGGCTCACAGGGACCACCGAGATCGCCGCCATCGCCGACACCGTCGCCCTGGACGGCATGAACTGGATGTTCGCCATAGCCATAGTCTGCATGATCGCCGGTTACGGGTTCAAGATCGCCGCAGTGCCCTTCCATATGTGGGCGCCTGATGTGTACGAGGGAGCGTCCTCTCCCGTGTCGATGTTCCTGGCCACAGGATCCAAGAAGATGGGGCTGTCCGTCTTCTTCCAGATCTTCCTGGTCATGTTCGTCGCCGGGTCGGCATGCGCCCAGATCTGCGGCGAGGAGGTCCAGTACCTCTTCGCCATCATCGCGGCCTTCACCATGACTGTCGGGAACGTCGTCGCCATCGCGCAGAACAACATCAAGAGGATGCTCGCGTACTCCTCCATCGCCCAGGCCGGTTACATCCTGATCGTCATGGCCGTCATGTCCGAGTACGCGCTCAGCGCCGGCCTCTTCCACATGTTCACCCATGTGTTCATGAAGGGAGGAGCCTTCCTCGTCGTCGGCGCGCTCATCTGCGCCGGCGTCGGCGAGAAGATCTCCGATTACAAGGGACTGGCCAAGAGAGCCCCGTTCCTGGCAGCAGCGATGATGCTGTTCCTGTTCTCCCTGGCCGGAATACCTCCGCTCGCAGGATTCACCTCGAAGTTCTTCCTGTTCTCCTCCGCTATCGGAGACGTGAACGGAGTGACCTCCATGTGGGTCTGGCTTGCGTTCATCGCCATCCTGAACTCGGCCATCTCGCTGTACTACTACGCGAGGGTCGTCAAGGCGATGTACGTCGAGAAGGGAGATTCCGCCGAGAAGATCAAGGTGCCTACCGCATTCATGATCGGAATCGCGATCTGCGTAGCTTTCGTTATCATCTTGGGAGTCTACCCCGACCTGATCTTCGGATACTGCGAGACCGCGGCCTCTGTGCTCTTCGGATTCTGAGCGATCCACAAACCTTTTCCCCAAACCATTTACCCCGTTCTCCTGTTCTTTGGTTCAGCGGCGGGATTCTGGCTCCGACCAACCTTTAAGTACGTAACCGCGATTCAACGGCGATGACCCAGCAATGGCACTCCTGCATCGCAGATGAGCTTTCTCAAGTGGAGGCGCTCATGATGGAGGATCTCGAATCAGAGAATCCGGAACTTACAGAGATGTGCCAATATGTGGTATCCTCCGGCGGAAAGAGGCTGAGGCCCGCCTTGTGCATCCTCGGCTACAAGATCGGCGGAGGGACGGATTCCAAGAAGGCCGTCGATATGGGGTCTGCTTTCGAGATCATCCACAGCGCCACGCTCATCCATGACGATATCAACGACCAAGGGGATGTAAGGCGCGGGAAGAAGGCGCTCCACAAGGAGTACACGATATCCAAGGCCATCATCGCAGGCGACTACATGTTCGCAATGGGGTTCCGCCTGCTTGCCTCTGCGGCGCCACAGATCGTCAGCTTCGTTGTCGACGCATCTGCTTCCATGGGTGCCGGGGAATTCGTCCAGAAGGACTTCGAGCACGCCTCCAACGTCACCGAGACGGATTACATCAGGATTATCACAGGGAAGACGGCCAAGCTCTTCGAGGCCGCCATGAAGTCGGGAGCGGCTGTCGCGAAGGCCGATGCGGAGATTATGGGCGCCCTCGGGGATTACGCTTTCACCCTCGGCCTTGCATTCCAGATCATGGACGACACCCTGGATGTCGTCGGAGATACCAAGAACACCGGCAAGCTCGTCGGGACAGACATGATAGAGGGGAAGCCCACCCTGCCGGTCATCTATGCGATGGAGGATCCTGCCGTCGGCGGGAGGATCAAAGAGCTTTTCGAGAAGGTCGATGTCACCGTGGACGATGTCACCGAGGCGATCGAGCTCATCAGGGCCACCGACGCTGTGAAGCGCTGCACCTCCAGGGCGGAGGAGTACATCGCCGAAGCCAAGGGACATCTGAGCGCCATCTCCGATTCAGTCTACAAGGAGTCCCTCATCAGCTTGGCCGATTATGTCGTCAGCCGCGACAGGTGATATCATGGACAGGAATGAAGTCGACATCCTGGTCGTGGGTTCCGGCCCTGCCGGAAGCACCGCTGCGAGGTTCGCCGCCCGGTCCGGCGCCAGCGTCATGATGATCGAGAAGCGCCCCGAAGTGGGCGTCCCTGTCAGATGCGGCGAGTTCATGCCGAGCCTGGAGGAGATCGAGCTCATGTTCCCCAACCTGGCAGACGGAGAATCGCTGTTCGATGTGCCGAAGGAGCTCCGCTGCCTAGACACCATCGGGATCAAGCTCATCGACCCCAAGGGGAAGGTCACCGTCCTGGACCACACAGGCTACACCACCGACCGCGACCGCTTCGACCAGTACCTTGCGAGGCGCGCGTGCGAGGAGGGGGCCGAGCTGGTCAAGAGCTGCCAGTTCCGCAGCATCGAGGGCGGCGTCGCCAAGACCTCTCAGGGGGACATCGGGTACAAGGTCATCATAGGGGCCGATGGTCCAGGGTCGAGGGTCGCGCGGAGCCTCGGGCTTCCCAAGAACAGGAACCCTTATCCCGCGGTCACGGCCCAGGTCAAAGGGGATTTCGAGCCGTATCTCCATATGTTCTTCGGAGACATCGCTCCCGGCGCATACAGCTGGATAATCCCCAAGGACGGGAGGGCCAACATCGGCGTGGGATTCTCCCCAAAGTTCGCCAGCGGAGCCCTTTCCGATTTCTTCGACGTCTTCGCGAAGAAGAACGGCTTCGAGGCCGACTGCAAGCTCGAAGGGAAGTATGTTCCGAGCGAAGGCCCTATAGCCAAGACCGTCGCCGGGAACGGGATGGTCGTCGGAGACGCGGCCGGTCAGGTAATATCGGTCAACGGCGGCGGCATCCCCCTTGCGATGATCGCCGGCAGGATCTGCGGCACGGTCGCCGGCGCGAACATCGCATCGAGCGCTCCGCTGTCCGATTACGAATCGCAATGGAGGCACGTCCTGGAGAAGCCCCTCAAGACCGCCGCCAAGAACAAGAAGCTGGCGGATATGTTCGGCTTCAGGTCGGAATGGTCCGCATGCTTCTGCATGAACGTCCTGGGCCAGCGCAGGCTGGGCAACCTGATCAGATGCAAGCGCATCTTCCCCTGATCGCTTGCGCCTGCATCCCTTCATCTGAGACCCGCATATGGGGCACTCGGGAAGCTTCTCCTTGTACCACTTGCGGCATCCGATGCACTGGTAGTTCCATTTCACGACCTTCTGGATGCCCTTCATCCCGACGGCCTTGAAGTCCAGCCCCAGCACGCGGGCGACGTTCTGGATGGAGTAGTCGTCGGACCATATGGTCCCGCCTGTGTCCAGCGCGAGCGCGACGACGGTCTTGTCCACGGGGGACAGGCGCGCTATGTCGCCTGTCTTCCTGGCAGCCTCCTCCACCTTGTCCAGCGACTCCTTGGAGCAGTCCGATACGCGGACCATGTCGCCCCAGAGGGCCAGCCTTGGATCCTCGTGCTTCTCCAGCTCCCTTATGACCCCTGGGGGGCAGACGTGCTCCTCTTCGGGGAGGGCATCCATCGAGAAGAATGCGGAGCTGTCCAGCACTATCATGCCCATGCCATCGGCTCGTGGTAGTTAAGGTTGGCGCGACGCTCCCACAAAGTTTTACAACATCCGCGGAGATGGCGGTGGCGGTATACCCATGGATGTCATCGGAGTCATCGCGATAATGCTCACAGGAATCTGGCTTTTCCTGCCTGCCATGGTCCCGAACTCGGCGGCTGTCGTGTTCGGAGGGAAGACCAAGATCGATTTCGGGAAGTCCTGGAGGGGCAAGAGGATCTTCGGAGACGGGAAGTCCTGGAGAGGATTCTTCGGAGGAGCCTTCTCGGGGATCCTGGTCGGGCTCGTCCTCATCGGGATCTCGTCGTTATGGGATCCAGAGGACTATTGGGGCTTCGGGCCGTTCTGGAGCAACGTGGGCGTCCTGGCCTGCCTGGCCTTCGGCGCCGTGCTCGGAGACCTCTGCGGAGCCTTCATAAAGAGGCGCCTGGGCATGGAGAGGGGGCAGAAGGCCCCGATCCTGGACCAGTACGACTTCGTCATAGGCGCGTTCCTCGTGACGGCCCTGTTCTTCCCGGACTGGGTCTATGCCAATTACATCGAGGGATGGCACATCTGCGCGCTGATATTCATCCTGGCGGTGATGTTCGCCATCCACAGGCTGGTCAACATCATAGGATACAAGATGGGCCTGAAGAAAGAACCCTGGTGATTCAAATGAGCGAGCTTTCTCAAGCACTTACGGACTGCGGGGCGCTGCAGTTCGGCGAGTTCACACTCGCATCCGGCGCCAAGAGCGACTACTACATAGACATCAAGAAGGCCAGCACCAACCCTGAGGTCCTGAAGCTCATAGCCAGGCTCATGGCCGATAAGATGAGGGCCGAGGGCATAAAGGCCGACAGGATTGCCGGCGTCGTGCTGGGCTCGGTCCCTCTGGCCACTGCGCTGTCCCTCGAAACTGGGATACCCTACGTAATGATCCGCAAGGAGAAGAAGGATCACGGGACCGGGAAGCTCATCGAAGGAGACCTCCGCGAGGGCGACAAGGTCCTGGTGGTGGAGGATGTCATCACCACCGCCGGCTCCAGCATGAAGGCCATCGAGACGCTCCGCCAGGCCGGAGCAGAAGTGTCCTATGTGATTTCCGTCATCGACCGCGAAGGCGGCGGAGCGGAGAACCTCGCCGGGATAGACGTGGAGTTCCGTCCGCTGGTCAGGGCCTCAGAACTGGTGAAGAGATGAGGCCTCCGGAGGGCTGTGAGCTGTGCGGGCTTTGCAAAGGTCGCACCAACATGGTCCTCCCGGACGGGGACCCCGCGTCGCGCATAGTGTTCGTCGGCGAGGGCCCCGGCGAGAACGAGGACCTCCAGGGGAAGCCGTTCGTCGGCAGGTCCGGGAAGATACTATCGGACATGATGCTTCAGGCAGGCTTCTCCAGGGGGGATGTTCTGATAACGAACACAGTCAAATGCAGGCCGCCGGGCAACCGCGACCCCACGAAGGAGGAGATGGAGGCCTGCAGGCCGTTCCTGAACTCCGAGATTGCCGATGCAGAGCTTGTCGTCGGGCTAGGGAAGTCCGCGTGCAGGGATCTAATGGGATTCGAGGGCAAGATGTCCGAGATCGTGAACAGAGAGATCCTCATAGACGTGGACGGGAAGAAGGTGAGGTTCATTCCTGCGTTCCATCCTGCGGCAACGATATACAGCAAGCAGTCGCGCGAGTCGTTGAGAGAGACGATGCGCATAGTGAAGGAGGCGATGCAATGAGGTTCGGAGCATTCATGATCGACATGGACGGAACGATCTACAGGGGCGGGAACCCTATCCCCGGAGCGAAGGAGTTCATAGGATATCTGAAGGACAACGGCATCCCGTTCGTGTTCCTGACCAACAATTCCGCTCACGGGCGCGGGTTCTACCTGCAGAAGCTCGCCCGCCTCGGTTTCGATGTTGAGATAGGAAACATCCTGACCTCTACCATCGCTACGATCAGGCACATCCTGACAGAGCGCCCTGGCAAGAAGGTCTATGCCGTCGCCGTTCCGAACGTTATCGACGAGATCAGGGACGCAGGCATAGAGCTGACCGAGGAGGATCCGGACATAGTCCTGCTGACCTTCGACACCACGATCACCTACGACAAAATCAACAAGGCCTACCAATTCCTCTCCCGGGGCGCGGAGCTCATAGCCACTCACCCCGACG
>CAVHMZ010000121.1:2685-14947 GCA_963637225.1 Segatella hominis | reverse complement strand
GGGACGAGCTGCCGGCGTCCGTGGTCTGGTTCCCGGTCTGCTCCGCATCCCCGCGGATCATTGTCCATGAATCCCTGCAGGTCGGAGTCTCCGCCGGCTTGACGCCATCCGGATAGAATCCCACCGCATAGGAAGAATTTGCATATGCTGCCGAGAGATCCGCCTTGGAACACTCGGACCAGGCGCTGTCCGACCATGCGAACACGCGCCAAGATGTCGTGACCGTCACGCCCGTGGTTCCCGATACTGTGAAGGAACCTCCTGTCGAGCTGCTTCCGATAGTCTCTTCGGAGACTCCGTCCACCGTTATGGCGCCGGAGGCTTCGAACGTGTGCGAAATCGAGGAGAGCGAGCTTGATATCACATCAGAGACGGTTCCTTCTGACTTTTCCACGGGAATCCAAGTCGTGATCCCGTTGCCTTGGTCGAACAGGACATAAGGCCCGTCCGACCCTGCATCAGCATCCCCTCCGGAGCATATGCACGTCACGGTAGCCGCGAGCGCTATGACCGTTGCCAGGAATGCTGCATTCTTCAATCCTTTCATAAACTTCAAACCCCAAGATTCTTCGTCACCGTCAGATAATCGGTGTAATTGTCGCCGACATACTTCGGCAGCTCCTTTTCAAAAGCATCCGGATTCATGACCATGGCCATCATTTCGGCAAGCTGGGCATATCTCGGACCCGGGCGTTGAGACATCTCCCCCGCAGACTCGGTCAGCAGGTATATCCTGCCGTTCTTGTACGCGTCCGTCCCTTTCCATTCGTTCGACAGATGGGAGATGAGATAATCGTAATCGCTCTGTGTGGCGGCGTAATCGGTCGTGAGTATTATTATGACTCCGGGGTTGTGTTTGCTCACCAGCTCGGAGTTGACATGGGTCCAGCCATCCATATCGCTGAACACGTTCTTTCCGTAGAGATCCACGATGATGTCCGACACATAGGTGTAAGAACCGGCCACCCAGGGGGAGGAATCTCCGGACAGGGATGCCATGACTCCGTCCGACTTGTAAGCCGTCATCTTAGATTTCAGCTCTGCCATGGCATTCTGGAGGTCGTTGATCGTGTCCGCGGCAGCCATGTCGTAGCCCATCACGAGCCCCATGATGAATATGTTATCCAGGATGGACTCGTCGCTCTCCCCGTCGTACATGAGGATCGCGCATATGTTGACGTTCATCAGCCTGTCTCTCATCTGATTGTGGCTGTATTGAGCCCCGTCACAGAAAACGACATCGGGGTTTAAGTTCACTATAGTTTCGTAGCTGGGATTGGTGTAGTCCCCTACGATCTTTATGTAGCCTTTGTCCTTCATCTCGACGACTTCTTGCGGATAGTCGCTGTACATATCCATTCCGACGATCGTGCTGGTCGCCTTCACGGCCCCCATCATCTCGGTGATAGAAGGGCTGAGCGTCACGGAGCGGTTCTTCTGCGGATATCCGTAGACCGATGATCCCGACTGGTCCACCGCCACGGTGGGCTTCTCCCCGACGGCCCTGTACGCCCATGCGTACACAGTGCTTCCCGACGATGCCTTCTCGGTCGGATTCTCGATCTGAACCCACTCTGTGGATCCTTTCGCTATGATCCAGAAGGACCAACCGCGGTCGCCCCCCGAGACATAGCCGTTCAGTTCTGTGACCTCGCCGTTGTCGGAGACCGTGATGGAGTATCCTTTGGTTTCGGCAGCCTTCTTGAGAGCTTCCACAGGGGAATCGTATTCCCATACCTGGATCTCCGCCCACTCGGTGTTGTACTCCTCGAAATCGACGACGAGGCCATCAGCCTGGAAGAGGGTCGTCTTACCGGTGCTCTGAAACGCCGCTGTGAGAATCACCGCGACGACCACGAGGACCAATGAGATGTCCACCTTCAGCCTTGTTGAGTTCATTCCAAATACACATCCTAAAGACGAAAGAGGTTTAGAAAAAGGGTTTCGTCTTTCCGTTTTAGGCTTCCGCCACATCATGCGGAAGCGAAAGGCCCGGTGGGATCGGTCATCCACTGGCTCGTAGTGACGGGGTTCGGGCAGCTCCATTTCTCGGGAGATTCCTGGACCCATATGCTGAAGAAGAATATCTCCGAGTCCATTTCCCACGCTTTGAATCTTTCATCCCCTGTCACGTCGTATCCCATGCAGGAAGCCCATCCGTTGGACTTCGCAAGCCCCATATCATCGTTCAGAGGATAGAGGATGCTGTTGTCCGCGGCATTCTTCGTAGTCTCCTTGTACAGGTAGCTGTACATCGACCAGAGACCGTCCGTATCGCCGATGCTTGAAATATATCCGTTCTTGTTTATCTCATACTTCATGTTCGCATCTTTCATTGCTTTATCGAATGCGGCGGCGGCATCGCTCCCGGTCGCGCTATACCACTTCGTTTTCGCACCGTTATCCCCGAAATCGATATAGAACCAGTAGGTGTCGTCTGCATTGCCGCCGCTGCCACCATGATTTTCGTTGCAATGGAATGCGGCATATCCCACGCCGGCTCCGACAAGGATCCCGACGATGAGAGTGACCACCGCGTAAGTCGTTGTTCTGTTTTCTGCCATTAAACTCACCCGGGACCTAACCCGTTGGATGTAATATCCAATAGCTAAAATAAAAACATACTGGGTAAGCCTGGCAAGACTGTCCTTTTTGTCCACATCCTGCCATGTGCTGGCCCATCTCCCGTTCCATTTCTCCCTGATTCCAGCAGATCGAATCGACAGAGATCGGACGCAGAACTGCATTCACCCGAACGCCGCGCACGGGTGCGGACGGACCGATCTCCACGGCCTCTGTACCCCGATCCGCGCACAACAAAAAAAAAGAAAGAGTTTGGGAAAAGGTTTGCATTCCATTCTATTGCTGTGAAATCATGCAGCGGTGAACGGGCCGGTTGTGTCGATCCACAGGGTAGTGGAAACGGGAGTCGGGCAGGTCCACTTTCCTGAAGCATCCTGAGACCACATAGAGAAGAAGAAGACGTTGGAATCGAGCTCCCACGTCTTGAGATCGCCCTTCTCGGAATCATATCCGGCAGACTGCACCCAGCCATTGGATTTGATCAAACCGCCAGAGGAATCATACGCAGGAGCCAGAATGCTCTTCTCAGCGACGCTCTTCGTCTGTTCGTTGTAGAGGTAGTTGTACATCGACCAGCTTCCTTCTACTCCAGCAATTTCCGACAGATATCCATTCTTTATCGTGTAATCCAGACCCGCTTTCTCCATCGCTGCATCGAAAGCCTCGGAAGAGTCCGGACCAGTGCCGCTGTACCACTTGGTGTTGACAGCATCGTCTCCGAAGTAGATGTAGAACCAATAAGTCTCATTGGTATCATCGTTGTTGTTGTCGTCCTTAACTTCCTTGTGGAATGCGGCGTATCCGACAGCGACACCGAGAAGGATACCGACGACAAGGGCAACGACTGCATAGGTCGTAACTTTGTTCTCCATTGAAATCACCCGGGCTTAACCCGTTGGATATAATATCCAATAGCGGACATAAAAACATACTGGATAGACTTGATAAGACTAAGACTGTCCTTTTCAGTTCATTTCTCCTTGGGAGCAAGCCGATTCCCTTGCCTCTCTCCCTCGCCCGATCAGCAAATCGGGTCGGCGCACAACCGCGTTCATCCGAACGCCGCACGCTCCGGGCAATCGGACCAAAACTCCGCCACCCCAAGGTCTATCCGAATGCAAACGCGAGGGATAAAAGAAAAGGTTTGGGAAGAGGTTTGCTCCTTTTCCTATTTACTGCAAGATCATGCAGTTCTAAAGGGGCCGGCAGCGCTCCACAGGCCGAAAGTGGAAGCAGGGGACGGAGTGGATGTCTCCCCGTAGGGTGCCATGAAGAATATGTTGGAGCCGAACTCCCAGAGCTTCAAAGCCTCTCCTGAACTGGTATCGTATCCGTTTATCATCGCCCACCCGTTGCTACCGCTCGACGTGGGGTATGCAACACTACCGGAGGCGGCTTCGGATGTCGTCTTGCTGTAGACATACTGGTAGATGGCCCAGCCGTAGTTCTGGTACCCTGATTCCCCATCTATGGATGCTATGTATCCCAACTTGCTGACCTCGTACTCCATGTCGCCTTTCATGACAGCTTCGAATGCCTGAGTGGGGTCGTGTATGTTCGTCCCGTTTATACCGTACCATGCTGTCCTGGTGTCATTGTCGCCGAAGTAAAGGTAGAACCAATATTGCTCATTGGTGTTCTTGGTGTCGCTGTGGAACGCGGCGTATCCGACACCGGCTCCCACAAGGATTCCGACGACAAGGGCAACGACCGCATAAGTCGTAACTTTGTTTCCTTCCATTGAAATCACCCGGGCTTAACCCGTTGGATATAATATCCAATGGCTGAAATAAAAACATGCTGGACAGACCGGGCATGACTGTCCGTTCTGTCCATACCCCATAGGGTATCAATCGTCCTCGATTATCTCCTCCGGAGCTCCGGCGAACTTCACCAGCGCGTACTGCTCCATGAAGTGCAGAGCACCCGGAAGGACTACGGTCTGGAGTGGCGCGCCCACATCCATCTTCAGCAGGTCCCGGGGATATCCGGCGAAGACCCTCTCCTCCGGAGATCCGGCCTTCGACACGACGCACAGCAGGGTCTTGTCGTCTACGAGCCCCTCGCCCCACTTCTCCTCGCCTTCCAGCAGCCATTCGATGGCCTGGTGGGCGGTCATGTACCTGAGCTCGTCGGCCCGGATGTCCAAGAGGATCATCGTGTGCAGCCCGCGCTTCTTGTTCTCCATGATGTGGTCGTAGGGGGACTTCGGATGGTAGTTCTGCTCCAGGAAAGGCAGCGTGACCGTCCTTCCGAACTTGTACGGCTGAAGGCCCAGGGATGTGGGGCAGGCCGAGAATATGGATATCCCGTGGTACACCCTCACGGGGATCCCCAGGTCGGCGGCCTGTATCCTCAGATCCACGTGGGTCGTGGCGGCCATGGTGTCCCCTGCCGTGACGAAGCCGACCCTCATCTCCATGGCATCCCTGATGATGTCGTCGCACTCCTCGACCTGGGAGCGGTAGAGGATGTTGACCTTCTTGCCCAGAACCTTCTCCAGGTCCTCGACGTCCGTGCCGATGAGGGCGGATGTGTAAAACTCGGCGTAGATCTTGTCGCATTCCTTCAATGCGTTCAGGGCCTTCACGGTCATGCCGTCGGTCCCGCTCAGGCCTAGGCCGGCGAATACGAGTTCGGATGTCATCGCCCCGTCAATGGGGCGATGGTAAAAAGATATAGCGGGGGCGGGCCCCCGGAAAGGTTTCACTCCTTGACGAGGGTGCACAGGGCGTCGACGGCCCAGCATCCCTTGCCCTTGAGGCCCACTATGACGGGATTGATCTCCAGCTCGCGGATCTCGGGGTTCTCCTCGGAGATGAGGACGATCCTCTTGATCGCGTCCTTCAGAGCGTCGATGTCCGCCTCGGGGAGCCCCCTTGCGCCGGACATCAGCTTGTACGCCTTGGTGGACTTGACCATCTTGTCGAGCTGCTGCTCGGTCATGGGCACGTGGGCCTGGGAGATCTCCCCCAGGATCTCGACGTAGATCCCTCCGAGGCCAAAAGAGATGACGGGCCCGAACTGCTCGTCGCGGATCATCGACAGGATGACCTCCTGCCCGGAAACCATCTGCTGTATGGAGACTCCGACGATCTTCGCTCCGGGGACGGCCTTGGTGCAGGAGTCCATGATCCTATTGTAGGCGTCCTTGGCCTCGGCGGCGCTCTTGACCCCGACGACGACCCCTCCCACATCGGTCTTGTGCTTGATGTCGGGAGAGACGATCTTCATCACCACGGGATACCCGATCCTATCGCATGCGGCTGCGGCCTCGTCGGCGCTTCCGACCACGGCCTCTCCGGGGGTGGGCACGCCGTAGGCCGCGAATATCGCCTTCCCTTCGGACTCGGACAGGGAGTCCCTGCCCTCGGCCCTGGCGGCGTCCAGGATCTTCTTCGCCGCAGCCCTTCCGGAGACGCTGGGCACCTGGAGCGGGTCCTGCTTCTGCTCGGAGTTGATGGTGTAGCCCCTCAGGATGGACAGCGCGCGCACGGCCCTGTCGGGAGTGGGGAAGCAGGGAACCTTCCCTGCCCTCAGGATCTCGTTGGCCTTCTCGCACTTGTGCCCTCCTGCAAAGCAGCAGGTGGTGGGCACGGGTATGTCGTCCCTCATCTCGACGATGATCTTGGCGACGGACTCCAGGTCGGCGGTGTCCAGCGGAGATCCCATGATCACGAGTCCTCCCACATTGGGGTCTCTGGTGACGATGTCGATGACCTCGCGGAAGTACTCCGGCTTGGCGTCTCCGCGCACGTCGATGGGGTTTGTGAGGCCTGCCACGGTGGGCACCCTGCGCTTGATCTCCGCGATGGTCTCGTCGGAGAACTTCACGGCGTACACATTGGGGGCGTCGTAGGTCGCGTCTGCGGACATGACCCCGAGGCCTCCTGCGTTGGTGATGATGGCCACCCCGTCCTTCTTCATGGGGCTGCAGGTGCTGAACACGCTTAGGGCATCGAACATCTCGTCGAGGTTCAGGGCCCTGAATATGTTGAGCTTGTCGAATATGACGTTGTTGACGGCGTCCGATCCGGCGAGGGATCCGGTGTGCGAGGAGGCGGCGGCGGAGCCTGCCTGCGTCCTTCCGGACTTGAAGACCACGATGGGCTTCTTCACGGACATGTTCTCGATCGCGCTGACGAACTTGTCGCCGTTCGTGATGCCTTCGCAGTACATCCCGAGGACCTTGGTGGACGGATCGGCCGCGATCTCCGGGATCAGGTCGGCCTCGTCGATGTCGGCCTTGTTCCCGAAGGTGACGAAGTTGGCCAGCCCCATGCCGCTCTTGTAGGCCCAGTCGATGATCGAGGACCCGACCGCTCCGGACTGGGAGAATATGGAGATGTTCCCTGCGGGGGGCACGAGGTGCGCGAAGGTCGCGTTGATGCCCTGTCCGGGGCTCATGACCCCGAAGCAGTTGGGCCCGAAGAACCTGACTCCGCTCTCCGCGGCAACTCTGACGAGCTCCTTCTCCATCTCGGCGCCCTCTGGGGACTCCTCTTTGAACCCGGCGGTGAGGATGGTCGCGTACTTGATGCCGGCCTGCTTGAACTTGGCGATCTCGGACGCCACGAGGCTGTTCTTGACGGCCACGACGGCGAAGTCTATGGGCGCGCCGACCTCGGTGACGCTTGCGTAGGCCTTGAGGCCCTGGATCTCCCCGCCTTTGGGGTTGATGGGATACAGCTTTCCCTTGTATCCCGCGTTTATCATGTTCTTTACGAGCATCCCACCGAGCTTCGTCTCGTCATTGGACGCGCCGATGATTGCCACAGATGAAGGCGTGAGCACTCCTTTCATAAAACGTCGTATCCGCTTACCTTTGATAAAGGTTTGTGCAGTATCCGTAGCTTTTTTCCGATTTTCGTAGAACTATGATGTTTTTCGCAGAAAATAGGGATTAATTTCTACTGAATCAGTAAAAATACGTCAATTGCCTTAGTTTTTGTCGTACATGATTCGGATAGGGGCTGATGCTACGACGAATGACGGAAGGAATGTCCGAGAGGCATCCATGTCGGCGGAGCTGGATGCAGATTGGTTCGGAACTGGTTACGAACTGGTTCGGAACTGTTTAATCCTAGACCTCCATCCGAGGAACGGTGCAGAAGATGAATCTGGGAGCAAAGGATGAGGTGACGGATTTCGCGGCGAGCCTGGAACAGCTTGAAGAAGGGATCAGGTCGCTGACCGCCATGCTGAACCGCCATCACCGCGGCACCGTCTACTTCGGCGTGAGCAACGACGGAGATGCCATCGGCACGGACATCGGCCGTGATGCCGCCGTTTCGATAAGGGGCCGCATCCGCGACATGGTCCTGCCCCAGATAGTCCCTGAAATCGAAGAGATAGCCACTCCGGAAGGAAAGAGGATCATCGCCCTGCGGGCGACGGGCTCGAACGTCCCGTACTCCTGCGACGGAAGATACTACATCAGGAACGGGCCCTCAGACGAGGCCGCCGGCCCGGACGTCGTGACCAGACTGCTCATGTCCAGAGGGACGGACTGCCTCGAATGCCTGACCTCCGACGTTCAGGACCTCACTTTCGACGAACTCTTCGGCATGATGTCTGCCAGGAAGCTCCGCCCCGTTAGCGAGCGCGGGTTCTTCAGGAGCCACGGGATGTGCGACGGCCATGGCAGATACAACCTCACCGCATACCTGCTGTCGGATCAGAACAGCATCGCGATGCAGGTCGTCCGCTTCAACGGCCGCAGCAGATCGTCCATGTCCGAGCGCATGAACTTCGGCGGCCGTTGCCTGGTCAGCGCGATGAGGGCCGTGCTAGAACATGTCTCGTCATACATGGTGACCAAAGTCGACCTCTCTAAGGGCGAGAGGATCGAGCATGACCTCTTCGATTTCGAATCGTTCAGAGAAGCATGGACCAACGCATGCGTTCACAACGCCTGGCAGGCCATGCTCCCCCCATCGGTCATGATATTCGACGACAGGATCGAGGTAGTCTCATACGGGACGGTCCCGTTCCCGATGTCGCTGGATCCGTTCTTCGAGGGAGACAGCCGCCCCGTCAGCAAGTCGCTCTTCAACATGTTCTCTCTCCTCGGCCTGACAGAGCAGAGCGGGCACGGAGTCCCTATCATCGTGCAGAACTACGGAAGGGATGCTTTCAACATAACCGACAGCGGAGTCACGGTCACGATACCGTTCGCGTTCGAGCCCGACTATGTCGCGGCACGGAAGGAAACAGAAAGGAACCGCATGGGGCTGGACCAGGGACAGGCCGCAGTGCTGAGCTACCTCTCCAGGAACCCGGAGGCGAAGCTGTCCGAGGCCGCCGAGAGCACCGGCCTGAGCCTGTCTGCGGTGAAGAAGGTCGTGACCGAGCTGAAGGGCAAGGGCCTGCTCGTGAACAAGGGGACGAACAGGCGCAGCGTGTGGGCCGTGCTGTGATTCCGGTAAGCACACAACGATGGTCAAGGATCATGCCCGCCGGCCTGCCTGTCAAATTCGCCCCCGCGCAATAGCTTTTCCAGATTATGGCCCTCGCGGATCTCCCTTTCCGTAAGGTCAGGCAAAGGGGCGATTCCATGAGAGTCCAGGATCAGGTAGCAGTCGGGCCGCATCAGCCTGTTGCTGACAAGAGAGGTGCTGTGAGATGCGAAGATGCACTGGACATCCCGTCTATCCAGAATCTCGCGCATGACCGCCTCTGCCGTCTGATGATGGCAGCATTCGTCGAATCCGTCCAGGAACAGGAGCGTCGCATCGTCCGTGTGCTTCATCCAATAGAAGAGGCGCATCAGCATCCTGAGGCCGCTCGATGCCGTCTGCTCGAAATCGAGCACTTTGTTCTTGGTCCTGATTCCCAGCGCAGGCGGGGCGCACCCCGGATCGATCGCATCCAATGCCATATCGATGCCTGCCATGCGCCTCAGCACATCCTGGAACTCCTCCACCAGCCCGTTGCGGACGATATATCCCGGGATCGACTCCGGGATCGAAGTTATGCCTATGCTCGCATCCCCGCCCCGATCGCTCCCGAGATACAGCATCCCCTTCGCGAAATCCATCACAGCACAGATCGGGGACCCCTCGTGCTGAACGGTGCTGTTCGCTATATGCCTCAGCATCGAGAGCGGCCCGTCGCCGAGATCCGCCCGGAGGCCCCCGGCTCCGGCATCTTCCAGTCCGAGACAGGTCTGCATCGTTCCCGTTCCGGGAGAACAGCAGCTTCCCGTCCACGCGCATCGACTCTGAAACTATCACGTCCGGCGCGGCTTTGCTGTACTCGTACTCGATCTCCGCCGGACCGTCCGTGAGCACATACGAGAACGTTGCATAGGGCAGGTCCGAGTCGCCGTTGAGGAACCCGAAGGCATCCTTCTGGCGTGCATCTGCGTGTAAATCGGTGAGCATCGGGACGATATCAAACAGGGCCAGGCCGAGATCTGTCTTCCCGCACCCGTTCCTGCCGATGATCATGCACTTGCTCGCCAAGCCGTCCCGCACGCACTCCTGATGGAACGCATAGTTGCGGACCCCGGACAGGTCCAGCTCGGCACGGCCTGCGAACCCCCTGTAGTTCTCGACAGCGAATCTTTTGAGCACGACAATCACCGTAATTTTTTTACGGATATCCCTGCCGGTATTTCAATCAGAGCCTGCGGCGCCTGTCTTCCCCTTATATACATATCATATCATAGCCCGGCGTGCCGCAGCGGCGAAGGGGCGCGATCCGTGAACGCCATGTGCACGAGGCGGCATACAGCGGTCCGGTCCCTACTTCCGTAGGGCACCCGCGGGAGCGGCCGACGCGTCGTCGGAGCGATGACCGGGGGACAACGCCGGATCCGACACATACCCCCTGCGTAAGTCAGTGTCCGGAGGCCGGCGTCATCGCCGGACGATGATAGGATGTGTTAGCGCACGGGGGACACACCCTCTTCAGATGTGCATCTCCATGCGCTCCAGCTTCCTCTCCATGGCGTACCTGCCGGGGAACAGATCCAGCAGGGCGTCGTACTCCGCCCCCCTGCGGTCGGTGCTTGGATTGAAGCCCATCTTCAGGCGCGCGAGCTGGGCGTACAGGCAGTAGTCCACCAGCACGTCGTCCACCTCTTCCCTGTCCAGCAGGTCGGACATGGAGACCACTTTCATGATCACGCTGGTCCTGGCCACGATGTGGGACGCGGGGAACATCCCCCATCCGAGGTACACCATCGGGTCCCTCTCCACCAGGCCCATGTCGATGAGCCTGCGGTAGGACTCGTCCAGGTCCTTCAGGTTCCCCATGGGGGTCTTGCTGAGCCCGCGGACGCGGCGGACGTAGATCGGCTGCTTCTCGCGGACGAAGTCCTCTGCGGTGAGCCATGAGGCCACCTCCTGGCTGTACTCGGCATCGTCCTCGCCCCCGATGCGCTTGAAGATCGTTGTCATCAGGGACAGGATCACCTCTTCCGGGGCATCCGCCAGATAGTCGCAGATCTCCATGGAGATCCATTTGTACGTGCGGGTCCACCTGACCTTGAAGTCCCTTATCGGGATGAATTGCGCCGTGGCGTCCTCGTAGCCGTACCTCTTGCCCACAGCTCTTGCCATCGCTGCGAGTTCGTTGTTGTTCATCTCGTCTTTCTCCTGCGGCTCGTTTCGAGATTCGCCGCGATTGGAGAGAGTCCCGAAGATGGTATTTAGGCGGGTCGCGGACTGTTCAATCACATAGGAGCGGCGGAGAGGAAACAGCGTTAACACAGGTTTCTCCGCAGAATGAGGGATTTAACGCCGATGATCCCGATCCTCCAAAGCTTCGAGTCCCGGAGTCTGGCTCGTTCTCCCTACCCCCGTTTCCACTGCGGCCTCAGGCCCCGGGATCCCCGTTCGCGCCCGCAGGGGTCCTGGATAGCATTAAAATAGAGAGCGTCCAATCAGCAGTCCGATAACCATGGTGAAGATCAGCCCTGAAGCGGAGAAGTTCATCAACGACCTGCTGGAGAAGAACCAGAAGGTCGGATTCGGAATCAAGATCTACCTGTCCGGCTACGCATGCTCCGGACCTCAGTTCGGCATGTCCTTCCAGGAGAAGGCCAAAGAGGGGGATATCGTCGACACCGCTGCCAACGGCTTCGAGATGTACTACGACGAGGACACCAAGAAGGAGCTGGATGCCTGCGTCATCGAGTTCATCGACGATCCCAACTTCGGGACGGGGCTCACCATCAGGGATCCCAACTTCAGCGGCTGCGCCTCCTGCGGCGGCGGATGCCACTAAACAGGTTCGCGGGGGCCCGGCCCCCATCTTCTCATCATAATCCAGAGCGGCGATCCCATGACCTTCGTGGAAGATCCCCACATAGCCGAGGGCTCCGTGGAGGAACGGAGGTACCAGGCCAAGATGGTCGAGGGATGCCTCGGCAGGAACTCGCTGCTGATACTCCCCACCGGCCTCGGGAAGACCATCGTGGCCCTCAGGCTCGCCGCCGCGTTCGTCGACGAGGGGAAGGTCCTGATCCTCGCGCCGACCAAGCCCCTGGTCGACCAGCACAGGGGGACCTTCGAATCGCTGATGACCGGAGCGGCTGTCGCCGAGATGAACGGCACCATGAAGCCGTCGAAAAGGGCGGAGGCGGTCGCGTCCGGCGACGTGATAATATCCACCCCCCAGACCGTCGCCAACGACCTGGAGGCCGGAAGGTACTGCCTGTCCGGGTTCTCGC
>CAVHMZ010000121.1:0-2675 GCA_963637225.1 Segatella hominis | reverse complement strand
AGAGGCACCGGGAACTACGCCTACGTCACCGTCGCGCGGCACTGCGGGCCCGGGATCAGGTGCATCGGGATGACGGCATCCCCCGGGAGCAGCATCCCGAGGATCGAGGAGGTCTGCATGAACCTCCGCCTGACCCGCATCGACATGAGGTCAGACGACGACCCCGATGTCTCCCCGTACATCCATTACACCTACGTCAACAGGATCGAGGTCAACGTCCCCCAGGACCTGCTGGACCTCTCGTCCCTGCTGAAGTCCATGCTCGACCACTACGTGGACGAGATGAAGAGCCTCCGCATCATCGGCCGGGACAGACAGGCGTCCACCACGTACATGCTGTCGGTCGGGAGCATGCTGCAGCAGAGGCTGGCCCGCGGGGAGCGGACCGCCATAGTCTACAGGGGCCTGGCCCTCCATTCCATATGCATCAAGCTCCTCCACGCCATCGGGCTGGCGGAGACCCAGGGCATGACCCCTCTGAGAGGGTACCTGGCCGGGAAGATCGAGGCGGAAGCGGACCTCAAGGAGGGGGGCAAGAGCTCCAGGGAGATCGTCAACCGCCCGGAGTACGTCGGGGTGAAGAAGATAATGAACTCCTCGAACGTGGAGCACTCCAAGGTCTCCAGGGTCATGTCGATAGTCAGCAGGACGCTGTCCTCGGGAGAGGGCTCAAAGGTCATGGTGTTCGCGCAGTACAGGGAGACGTGCGAGATGCTGGTTTCAAAGATCTCCGGCATCGAGGGCGCCAGGGTCGGGATGCTGGTGGGGCAGTCCAAAGGAGGCCTGAAGCAGAAAGAGCAGATCGAGCTTCTGAACGGCTTCCGCAAGGGAGATGTCAACGTGGTCGTGTCCACCTCCGTCGGAGAAGAGGGGCTGGACATCTCCAGCACCGATGCCGTTGTGTTCTACGAGCCTGTGCCCTCCGAGATCAGGACGATCCAGAGGAGAGGGCGCACCGGGAGGAAGAACGACGGCGAGGTCTACGTCCTGGTGGCCAAGGGCACCATGGACGAGATCATGGAGAGATCCAGCTCGGAGAAGGAAGCCGTGATGAGGGAGAGGATCGAGAAGCTCAGCGAGTCCCTCAGCAGGTGCAGCTCCCAGGTGACCAGGAAGAAGCAGACCGACCTGGGCAGCTTCTGAGGCCCGGCCGTCAATTGCTACCATTCATATAGGAATTCATGGATATCGCGGCATGCGCATCCCGGAGGGCCGGACGGCATCGGCCGCAGATGCGCAGGACCCCCGATGGCCGCCGGGGCGGAGGCAGAGAGAATGAAGCTAGTATCGTTGATTTCGGGCGGGATAGACTCCCCTGTCGCATCATACCTTATGTCCAAGGCAGGCGCCGACGTCATGCTGCTGCACATGAGCAACGGCAAGTACGGGGATCCAAAGGACATCGAGAAGGTCGTGGCCATCTCCGAGCAGCTCGAGAAGCACACAGGGAAAGAGTTCCCTGTCTATCAGGCCGACCACGGCGCCAACCAGGAGATCATCGCCCGCAAAGCGGATTCCAATTATCAGTGCGTCCTCTGCAAGAGGACCATGCACAACGTCGCCAAGCGCTTCGCCGTCGAGAACGGCGCCTGCGGCATCGTCATGGGGGACTCCCTGGGCCAGGTGGCTTCGCAGACCCTCATGAACATCAAGGCGGAGCAGAAGGGGCTGGGATTCCCCGTCCTGCGCCCGCTCATCGGCCTGGACAAGGAGGAGATCATCGCGATCGCGCAGGAGATCGGGACCTTCGACATCTCGATCATAAAGACCTCCGGCTGCGCTGCGGTGCCCATAAAGCCTGTCACCGAGGCCAAGAGCGAGAAGGTGGCCCAGTTCCAGGAGAGGATCGGGTTCGAGGACATGGTCTCGAGCTGCGTCGCATCCATCCGGAGGGTGCGCTGAGGCGGTACCATGGACGAGCTTCTGGAGAAGAAGGCCGCCCTGGCCCTGGGCGGAGGCATCCGCCTCCCCGAAGGATATCAGGTGCCATGCAGGATATCCCGCTCCACCGCAGGCCCGGGCGCGGGATTCGGCTCCGTGGCCTTCTCTTTCGGCGGGTACAGGGTCAAGAAATCGATATCCTATGATTCCGGGGAGTTCGAGCTCGTCGTGGGAGACGACGGGAAGCTGTCGCTGGCCCGCAACGGGGAGACCTTCCTGGACGAGGTGGAGCTGGAGCCCGTGGTCCGCCACTGCCCCGAGCAGGCGTTCTTCAACATCGATCCCCGGTGCATCTACCACTGCGCCTACTGCTCGTCGCCCCTTCTCGGCATGAAGGACGACAAGCGCCTGTCGGCCGAGAAGATAATGGACATGCTCCATGAGTCCATGGAGACGCAGGACGTCAAAGCGGTATCGTTCACCAGCGGCGTTGTGGGGAGCATCGACGAGACCGTCGCCAGGTTCGCGGACGTGGTCTCCAAGGTGAGGTCCGAATACCCGGATATGCCCATAGGCGTGGAGCCATATGTGGCCTCCTCCGAGCACATCATGATCCTGAAGGATGCCGGCGCCGATGAGATCAAGCTCAACCTTGAGACCCCCCGCAGGGACATATTCTCCAAAGTCTGCCCCGACTTGGACTTCGACGGCATCAAGGAGCTGCTCAAGGCCGCCGTCGGGATCTTCGGGAAAGGCAGGGTGATCTCCAACATCATCTACGGCCTGGGAGAGAC
>CAVHMZ010000120.1:0-2088 GCA_963637225.1 Segatella hominis | reverse complement strand
GCTCTTTCAGGGCGGTGACCTTCTGGTTCCACTCGTCCCTGAGCTCCTTCGTTTCCCTTACCTTCTGGTTGAGCGAGTCGCGCTCCTCCCTGCACTTTCCAGCCTCGTCGACGAGAGCCCTGACCTGGCCGTTGAGGGCGTCCCTCTTGGCCTTCCACTCTTTGGTCTGGTTGTTGAGCTCGTCCCTGAGCTTCCTGTGCTTCTCGGCATCTTCGTTCACGATGTCGCGCTTCTCCTCAAGGGCCGTGATGGTCTCCTCGGAAACCTCTGCAGTCTCCTCGCAAGGGACGGCATCCGTCGTTTCCTTTGTCGCCTGCACGGTCGCCTGCTCTTCCTGAGAATCCTGCTGCTGAACTTCCTCCACAAAATCTTCCATAAATCCACACTCAATATTCGACTCGGCCATGAGCTATAGAGCATGGCCCACTCTGAGTGAGCCTATCGACAGCTCCTTTATAACAATTTCCATGCGTGCCATCGGTGCCGATGTTGCATCCCCGCAATTGAGCGTTCGCGAGGCCGGGCCCTGCATCCCCGCTCGGGTAATCACTTATATACCCTCAGCCAATCGCGAACGCGATAAACATGAGCAATGTCTGTCCCCTTGACTACCGCTACGGACGCGCCGACATGAAGGCCGTCTTCAGCGAGGAGAGCCGCATCCGGAACCAGATGCTGGTTGAAGCAGCCCTAGCACGCGCCCACGCCTCTCTCGGCACCATATCGCAGGAAGCCGCGGACGAGATCACCAGGGTCGCCAGTTTGGACGTCGTCAGCGTCGACAGGATCAAGGAGATAGAGAAGGAGACCCGCCACGACCTTATGGCCATGGTCAAGGCCATGACCGAGAAGTGCAACGGGGATGCCGGGAAGTACGTCCACCTGGGCGCCACGTCCAACGACATCGTCGACACGGCCACCGCCCTGCAGATCAAGGCCGCCATGAAGATAATCATGGACGACGTCGACGAGATGATCTACACGTTCGCCAAGATCGCCAAGAGGGAGAGGGACACCCTCGAGATCGGCAGGACCCACGCGCAGTTCGCCATCCCGATAACGTTCGGGTTCAAGATCGCCGGGTACATCGCGGAGATGCTCAGGCACAAAGAGAGGCTGGAAGAGGCCATGCCCAGGGTCTGCGCCGGGAAGATGGCGGGCGCCGTCGGGACCGGAGCCGCGCTCGGGAAGAACTTCTTCGAAATCCAGAGGAGGGTCATGAAGGATCTCGGCCTCACCTACGAGCCGGCCGCGACGCAGGTCGTCGGCCGCGACAGGTACACAGAGGCGATCTGCATCATGGCCAACATCGCCACCTCGCTGGAGAGGTACGGGACCGAGGTCAGGAACCTCCAGAGGTCCGAGATCGGAGAGGCCGCCGAGTTCTTCGACGTGGAGAAGCAGGTCGGGTCCTCCACCATGGCCCAGAAGAGGAACCCCATGAACTCCGAGAACGTCTGCGGGCTGGCAAGGGTCATCCGCGGATTCGTCACTCCCGCGTTCGAGAGCCAGGTCCTGTGGCACGAGAGGGACCTCTCCAACTCGTCCACCGAAAGGTTCACCCTGCCCCACGTGTTCATCCTCCTCGACGAGATACTGAAGAAGATGACATGGGTGTTCGACGGGCTCGAAGTCCGCCGCGACAGGATGCTTGAGGTCATCGAGTCATCCAAAGGCCTCGTCATGGCGGAGCCCCTGATGATGAAGCTCACCGAGAAGGGCATCGGAAGGCAGGATGCCCACGAGATCATCCGCAGCTCCGCCATGGCCGCCGAGGACACCGGCAGGCACCTCAGGGACGTCCTCATGGAGAGGGAGGATCTGAAGGGCGTGCTCACCGAGCAGGAGATCATCGACACCATGGATCCTGCCAACTACGTCGGGGGCGCAAGGGAGATCGTCGACAAGATGGTCGCCGCCGCCGAGGATGCCGTCGGGAGAAAGGTGGAATGATGAGGCCCGTGGTGAAACAGTCCCTGGTCATCGGGGTCCTGGTCGGGTTCTTCCTCGGAGCGTTCTTCTACCACGAGAGCCAGAACCTGGCCTGCTTCCTGCTGATACCTGTCGCGGCGATAATGGCCGCCGCGC
>CAVHMZ010000119.1:0-16031 GCA_963637225.1 Segatella hominis | reverse complement strand
TGATGGCTTGCCGTCAGGGATGATAAAGGTTGCGCGCGGAGTTCAATGAACTCCGTCCGTTGCGCCCGACGGCCATCCTGCTCCGAGCTTCAAATCGCACACGGACACGGCCCGGATCACGGGAATCGAACGGAATCAGAAATCGACGGCAGACACCAGGTCTGAGAAGCACCAACTTTCTTGTCACCTAGCCCGTGGTTTGATGAAATAATCATTATCTCGATCATCTCGCTTAGTGATACAATCCAATCATGGCCGCTCGCCCGGCCCGCAACACGTATATCGGACCGCCCGATTGCGGACCGTGAACATGAGCGCCATGCTGCCTTTCATAGCCGTTGCGGCCGGCGGAGCCATCGGAGCTGTCCTGAGGTTCTCCGTCTACAAGACGGTTGACACCGAGTTCCCTTGGGCCACGTTCCTGGTCAACATCATCGGATGCTGCTTCGCATCGTTCCTCATGTTCAAGTACGGAGGCGACATGGGCGATGTCCTCAGGTCCTTCGTGTTCGTGGGGATCTTCGGAGCCTTCACCACCATGTCCACGTTCTCCATCGACACAGTCAACCTGATGGCTGCGGGGACATTCGGGCAGGCTGCTGCCAACATATTCCTGAACGCAGGCTGCTGCATCATAGGTGCGGTCGCCGGAAGGTACGTCGCGTTGCTATGAGCTTCATTGCTCCACGGGCTTCCTGATGTCAGCGAACTTGAAGTCAAGGGCCTTCGGCAGGTCTGCCACGGCCATCTCTATCTGGTATCCGACCTTCCCCGCGCTGAAGTAGATCCTCTCATGTTCTTCTGCGGTGGCGTCGATGACCACCTTCATGGGCCTCTTGATGCACAGCGGCGAGCATCCCCCGTGGACGTATCCGGTCAGGGACAGCAGGTCCTTGGACTGGATCATCGACAGCGACTTCTCTCCTACGCTGGCGGCTGCCTTCTTCAGGTCCAGGTTCCCGGTCACGGGCACCAGGAACACGTAGTACGCGCGCTCCTTGCTCTGAGTGACCAGGGTCTTGAACACTTCCTCCGGGACCTCTCCCGTCGCAGCGGCCACTTCCATCCCGCTGAGGGGCTCGTCCGAGTAATGGTGGACGGTGTACGGTATCCCGAGCTTGTCGAGATGCCTCATCGGATTCGTCTTCGCTTCCATGGCGCTTCGATTCCAGTCTCCGGTAAAAAGGATGGCGGTCGAATGTCAGGGGGCACGGCATCCCGTGCACATGTTCCGACAGACCCAATCAATATCAAGAATGACGCATTGCGATGACGCATGCTCCTAAAAGCCCAATCCGTCACGAAGGCGTTCGGCCCCCATAAAGTCCTGAAGGACGTCAGCCTCCAGATCAACGAAGGGGACAGCATCGGGCTGATCGGGGTGAACGGAGCTGGGAAGAGCACATTCCTCAAGATCATGCTCGGCCAGCTCAAGGCCGACACCGGAGAGCTCATCAGGAACACCGAGCGCATAGGCTATCTGGAGCAGTTCGCCGAGTCCTCGTCGGAGTTCACCGTCCGCGACGTCCTCGGTAGGCCCTACGGCCACATAGAGAACCTGAAGGCCAGGCTGCAGGAGATCGAGGAGCTCATGATCGCCGGCGGCGACATCGACTGGAACGCCCTGGCAGAGGAGAACGCCGCATTGGAGGCGCAGCTGGCCAAGGCGGACATGGAAGACGAGGGGAACCTTATCGCCGCCCTCGAGAAGGTCGGATTGTCCGCCGACCTGATGGACAGGACCATGGACTCCCTCTCCGGAGGGGAGAGGACCAAGGTCATGCTGTCCAGGATCGTCGTCCAGGCGGACGACTGCGACCTCCTGGTCATGGACGAGCCCACCTCGCACCTCGACATCAACACCGTCGAATGGCTTGAGAACTACCTCATCGAGACCCACTGCTCCGTGCTGGTGATAAGCCATGACAGGTACTTCCTGGACAAGATCGCCACCCGCATGCTGGAGATAGACCACGGGAAGTCCAGGGAGTACAAAGGCAACTACTCCGACTTCGTCTACAAGAAGATGCTGGACATGGACCGCATGGAGAAGGAGTACAAGAAGTACGTCAACCAGAAGAAGAAGCAGGAGGAGATTGCCAAGCAGCTCCACCGCGACCAGTGGTACATGACCGCCCACAAGACCAGGGAGAAGATCATCGCTAAGATGGAGGCGAAAGAGAGGCCCGACCAGAACCGGGAGATCACCGTCAGGATCCAGGCGGCCCACAAGTCCGGGAAGAACGTCATCACCGCGAAGGGCCTGAAGATCGACTTGGGCGGAAGGACCATCCTGTCCGGAGTGGACCTGGACATCCAGAAGGGGGAGAAGATCGGCATATTCGGGAGCAACGGCGAGGGCAAGTCCACTCTCGTCAAGGCGCTGCTCGGCGAGATCCCTTCCGAGGGGGACCTGTGGGTGGCCCCGGGCGCCAAGATAGGGTATTATTCTCAGCATCACGACAGGCTCGACCTGAAGCTCACCGCTGAGGAGCAGCTCCTCCAGCTGGTCGGGAAGGACCGCAGGGCCGAGGTCAGGACGATCCTCTCCAGGTTCCTGCTGTTCGGAGAGGAGGTTGAGAGGCCCATCGGTACCCTTTCAGGAGGCCAGAGGGCAAGGGTGGCCATGTGCCTGCTCCTGCTGGACGAGACCAACGTCCTGGTCCTGGACGAGCCCACGAACTACCTGGACATCCCTGCGAAGCACGCGGTGGAGGAAGCTCTCGTAGAATACGACGGGACCGTCATCACAGTCACTCATGACAGGTACTTCCTGGACACCGTGTGCACCAAGATGATTGAGGTCGCGAACGGCCATGTGAAGACGTTCGCAGGCACGTATTCGGAGATGAAAGGCCGTCCGAACGTCAGGGAGATCGTCATGGACGCCGACGAGTACAGGGTCCTGGCTCCGTTCACGAACTGGGTGAGCGGCAAGAAGTACGCCAAGGGAGACAGGGTCCTCATCACGCCTCCCGAGGAGAAGAGCTTCGAATGGGCGCTGAACCAGGGGAAGCTGAAGAAGACCGGCGGCCGCCAGAGGAAGAAGGTCGATGTGGACAAGCATCCTATCGACGACGGCAGGGATTGATCTTCGGTCAGGTCACGGAGGTCCCGTTGCCCTCGCCCCTGCATGCCATGCATGCGGCGAAGGTCACAATGGATGCGACGATCAGGAACGCTCCTCCCAGGTATCCCAGGGTGTTCAGCCCGAAGGACTCGTAGAAGATCCCTCCGAGGAAGGAGCCGGCAGCTATCCCGATGTTGAACGACGACGGGTTCAGGCTGGACGCGAACGTCAGGGATTCCGGGTAATCCCTTGCCGAGATCTCCATCAGGTGTATCTGGACAGGGGAGTTCATTATGTAGACCAGCAGCCCGAAGCATATGAGCACTATCATCCCGAGGACGGGGCTGCACACCGCCGCGGGCAGGACGAACAGGAACGCCGCTTCGACGATGTATGTGACGCGGAGGGTCCTGAACCCGCCCTTCCCGGCGACTTTGCCGGAGGCGATGTTGCTGATGAGCATGGCGATCCCCATGGCCATCAGCCCGATGCTCACGTTGGACTCCGTGAACCCTATCTCCGTCTCCAGGATGGGCGTGATGTAGGTGTAGACGGAATAGTATCCCATCGCCCCGAATACGGTTATCATGACTCCCAGCAGGATGCGCTTGTCCTTCATGAGCTGGAAGACCCCGCCTTTCCCGGAGCCGTGCCTCTCTGCGGCAGGGAGCTTTGGCAGCAGGGCCGCAGCCGCCAGCGTGCCTGCGATGCCCATGATCAGGATGAGTATGAAGACGCTCCTCCATCCCATGGAATGGCACATGGCTGTCCCGAGGGGGACGCCGATGACCGAGGATATGCTGAACCCTGCGTAGATCAGAGCCACCGCTCCGGGCCTGAACCTGGGGGTCACCAGATCCATGACGAAGGTCAGCCCGACGCCGAGCAGGGATCCGGACACCGCGGCGGTGACGAGGCGCGACGCGGCCAGCTGGAGGTAGTCCGCGGCCGCAAGCGTCCAGAGGTTCGCGGCGAGGAACAGCGCGCACATCCCCATCAGGATCTTGTACCTGCTGTATTTGCTCACGCCCGCGGTTATGACCGGGGTGAGGACCGCATATCCTATCGCGAATATGGACACCAGGTTTCCGACAGATGTGTAGGAATAGCCCATGTCGTCGGCCATGTCCGGCAGAATCCCCATTATAATGAACTCGCTGGTCCCCATCACGAAGCTGAGGATCGCGAGGATGGCGATCTGCGGAGTGAGCAGCCTGTCTTCCATGAACGGCATTCCGGGCACGGATATATACGCCTTGCCGACGGCTCAGGACATATGTCCAGACTCCGCCCACCTTTCCATGTCATCTATCGTGACCAGCTTCAGATCGGGGTCGGGATCCTCCTCGAGACGGCCTCTCAGATAGTCGGAGAAGCCGGACCTCGAGAAGATGATGAACCTGCGGTTGGCGGGCCATTCCCTGATGGCATCCGCGCGTCCCTTCAGCAGGTCGACCTCTTTCCGCCCCACGGGCTTGTTGGTGAACTTGCATTCGCCGACCAGGAGGCGCTGGAATCCGTCATCGACCACGGCCACGATGTCCAGATCCCCTTCTTCAGTCACGGCTTTGCCGTTCTCGTCCCTCACCATCTCGCCGGCGACCATCTCCGGGACGGAGCCCCACCAAGAGCCGATGCTGACGCAGGATTCTGTGGACCGGACGTATTCTGCGCATATCCTCTCGAAGCGATGGCCGTAGAACGAATCCACGTCCTGTTTCATCAGGGCATATGTCCTGTCGGCATCCCAGCCGTGGATCTTGTCCCCATGTCTTTTCAGCACACCGTATCTGAATGCGAGGAGGCCGTCATCGATCCTGTAGAAGATCTTCTTCTTCGTTCCGAAGCAAACGTCTTTCCTGACGAATCCGAGCAGCATGAGCTCTTTCAGGGCCTGGGCGCAAACGGCCTTCGGCAGCCCCGTGGATTCCATTATCTTCGTGAAGGTCTCGCCTCCGCGGATCCTCCCGAGGACGGCATCGTATCTCTCGACCGGCCTCAGCTCCAGAGACAGCACATTGTCCGCTTCCAATTCTGCCCAGGGTGCCGGGCCCATGAACAGCTTCTTTATCCCTGTCTCCGGAGGGTCGTTTCCGAACATGATGTGGTACAGCGGTATCCCGGAGGCTATGGCGTAGATCCTCATGCGGTCTTCCTCAGACAGCCCCGGGTTCAGTCTCCTGGCCTCTTTGTACGGCAGCGGCCTCACTCTCATCTGGAGCATGAACCTGTTGAACAGCGGCCCTTCGCCGTCGTTGAGCTCTGCGATCATTGCGGATATCGACGATCCGCAGACTATCAGCATGAGAGCTTTGTCATCGAGCTTCGTGTCGATGAATGTCCTCAGGATGGAAGGGAACGAAGGATGATGCTTCGCCATCTCCGGGAACTCGTCGATGACGACGACCATCTTCTCATCGGGCTCGAGCGAATCGATGAACCTCGCAAGATCCCGGGCCGTGCTCAGCCGGAGCCCGTCGGTGCCCAGCTGCTCGCCGATCTGGCATGACAGGCTCTCCAGGACTGCGTTGCCGTCAGAGCCTTCTACGGTGAGGTAGAGGTTCGGCTTCCCTTCGCAGAACTTCTTCAGCAGCGCAGTCTTCCCGACGCGGCGACGGCCGTAGATGGCGCACGTCTTCGGCCTGTCTCTGGAATACAGGTCTTCCAGCGCTTTCAGCTCGATATCTCTGCCGATCAGCTCCATGCATGGCGATGGCCGTCATGACAGATATAGTTATTCAGATACGAACTAGTTTGAAGTAGTATCAATTTTATGAACTAGATTGAACTGGTCTTCGGGGCAGAAACTTCATGGTACAGGATGCCGGAATCGATCCGCAGGCCCGGCTCCGGGCAGCTGTCGGCCAGACTGCACTCCCGTTGAAGGAAGGTTGTCAGAAACTATAAACGATGACCGAGTTGACGTTCCATGAAGAACGCATGGCCTATCGCGATAGCGGCGATACTGGCCGTCGTCGCCGGTGCAGCCGTCGCAGGTATGCACTTCTTCGGCGATGACGGCAGCAGGTCTATAGAATATGTGCTAGACGGCGGCACCCTCCCGGACGGCGCTCCGACCGGCTACAAGGAGGGGACTGCGCTCGATCTTCCGGTGCCTACGAAGGAAGGCTATGTCTTCAGCGGATGGTATGCCGACAAGGATCTCACGTCGAAGCTGGAATCCGTCACCGCGGAGACCAGAGGGAATCTGACCCTGTACGCTTCATGGCTCCAAGGGACGGAGTACAAGATAATGTACAATCCGGACGGCGGAACCATCGGAGAAGGCGCAGCGTACTCCTACGTTTCGGGCCATGAAACGGATCTGCCGGACGCAACGAAGGAAGGCTGCGACTTCGGAGGGTGGTACCTCGATTCCGACCTTCAGCAGCCTCTTGTCGAGATCGGCATGAACATGACCGGCGACCTAGTCCTGTATGCCTGCTGGGTGGACTCCGACCACACCGGGACGGCCTACGTCTGGAAAGTGTCCGGATCCTACGGGTTCTTTCAGGCGTACTCCATATCGGGCACCGTCACGCAGAAGTTCATCACGATGAAGGGCGACGAGTCGTATTACACGACCGAGAGGAACATAACCTATGAAGGATCCGGCACCAAGACCGTGGACGACAGCACCACAGGCAGCTGGACAGGCGAGAACCTCGTCACCATCTACTATCTGTACAACGAGACCGTGGACGGGTACAGCTGCACTGTGTGGACCGACAGGGACGGCACGACGTTCTGGCTGTATCACATGGACCTCCAGGTGAAGATGCTGTACCGGTCCGGGAACTACACCGCCACGTACAGCCTCTCAAAGATCTACGAGTTCGAGCCCGAAACGGCCTTCGAGCCCGACGTGACCACATCATACCCTCTGAAGGTCAGCGGCATCGGCGAGTACGCCATCGGGGACGATGTCACCCTCAGCGTCGAGGGAGAGGGCTTCACCGCATGGTACGTGGACGGGAAGGAGTACTCCGCGGAGCGCACGGTCACGATCGGGCGCATGGATCCGACCATGAAGGTCGTCGCGAAGGCGAGCACGCCTTACCTGGTCTTCAGCGACGGGGACTCCCTCTCGTCCTACGGGTTCGAGGATGCGGCGGTCACCGATTCAGACGGGAACGAGGCCTCCTCGGATCTCGACAGGCTCGATCCCGGGTACTACACGGCCACGAAGGAATCCGGAGGGTACAAGGAGTGCCTGACGTTCGTGAAGGACGGCACCAGGACGTTCTCGCAGGCGTGGACGTACTCCGGGAAGAGCTACGGATTATCGATAGATGTGAAGTACAGCGATATGTACAGCTACGTCTACAACCACCCTTACTCGATGAGGACATCGTACAACGACCCGGACTATCTGGCCACCTATCATACTGTGGACGACCCGCTCCTCGGGGCGATAGTCTCCGAGCTGAGAGGAATGTCCGCGGGGATGAGCGGCTACGAGTACGCCAGCTTCGTGCTGGCCTTCGTGCAGAACATCCCGTATCTGGAGGACCAGACCATCTACGGCCTGACGGAGTACTGGGCGTATCCGCTGGAGTACCTTTGGAACTCCGGAGGGGACTGCGAGGACTCCACCATATTCTACGACACGCTGATGCTCATATCCGGCTATAAGGCGGCCATGATGGTCTTCTCGGACCATGCGATGTCCGCGCTGTCGGTGGACGGCGCCGGCGGGCTGTGCGTGTCCAAGGACGGCACGAGCTACTATTTCTGCGAGACCACCGGCACGAAGTCGGGCGGGACGCCGTACGCTATCGGAGAGTCGTTCAGCAGCCGTTACGCCCCGAAGACCGTCATCTACTGGTACCCGATAGAAACGGCCAAGGAATGAAACGCTTTTCCGGCCCTCTTCCCGGGGGCCGGGCATACTCCTGCCGGGCGCAGCGTCAACGATAAGATGCCGTTCGCCTATGGCCCGGCATGGATTTCATCCCTTCCGATTTTCTGCTGAATGTCCGCGAGAGCAGGCCTCTCGTGCATCACATCACCAACTACGTGACCGTGAACGACTGTGCGAACATCTGCATCTGCGCAGGAGGGTCTCCGGTCATGACCGACGGCCCGGACACCGCCGACATGGTGGCGATCGCCTCGTCCACGGTGCTGAACATCGGCACACTCAACCCGCGGACGGTCGATTCCATGGCTGTCGCGGCGGATGCCGCAAAGGGGCGGATCCCTATAATCCTGGATCCTGTCGGGGCAGGGGCGACGCCGTACAGGACGGAGGTCGCGGGCATGCTGATGTCCAAGCATCCCGACATAATCAAGGGGAACGAAGGGGAGATCGGAGTGCTCTCTGGCCTCGGAGGAGAGGTGAGGGGAGTGGATTCCGACGGCTCCTGCGATACCGCCGAGGCCGTCCGCAGGCTGGCCGCCTCACAGGGCTGCATCGTGGCCGCATCCGGCCCCGTGGACTTCGTCTCCGACGGGGAGGTCGCCATCGCGCTGTCCAACGGATCGGAGATGATGGAGAAGGTATCGGGCACGGGGTGCATGCTGTCCTCGGTCATCGGATGCTATGCCGGCGCATGCGGGGCGAGCATCTGGTCCGTGGCGGCCGCCATCTCCGCGCTGAACGTGGCCTCGGAGATCGCCGCCGAGAACTGCTCCGGCCCGGGCACCTTCAAGGCTGCGCTTATGGATGCAATGGATTCCCTGACTCCGGACGAGCTCGATTCCGCCACGGGGTGGGGGGTCCTATGATAGAAGAGATGCTGGAGTACAACCGCAGGTTCGTCGACGGCAAGGGATACGAAAAGTACGAGACCACCAAGTATCCCGACAAGAAGGCAGCGATCGTCGCCTGCATGGATACCCGCCTCACAGAGCTCCTGCTCGCCGCCCTGGGCCTGAAGAACGGGGATGCGAAGATAATCAAGAACGCCGGAGGGGTCATCCGCGGGCCGTTTTCCACAGAGGTGCGCAGCATCCTGGTCGGGATCTACGAGCTCGGGGTGGAGGACGTGATGGTCGTGGGCCATACCGACTGCGGGGCCCAGCACATCAGCGGCCCGGACATGCTGGATGCCATGAGGTCCCGCGGGATATCCGACGATGCGATCGACCTGTGCAGGTACTTTGACGTGGACTTCGACGATTGGCTGTGCGGGTTCGACTCAGTGGAGGAGTCGGTCAGGTCGTCGGTTGAGATATTGGAGAAGCACCCCCTGATCCCGGACGATGTCAGGATCTGGGGGTTCGTGATAGACTCCCATACGGGGAAGCTTGCGAGGGTGTGCCGATCGGAGCATCTTGAGGGCTCCGGTGACCTTGTCGATCTCCGAGTCGGGCGCAGGCCCGATCCCGACGACGGTCATCGAGCCCGGTTCGATCTGCGTCCTTCCGGCATCGGTTATGGCGCATGTATAGAGGCCGCAGCTCCTGGCCTCGTTCATGTACCTGATCATCTCGTCCTTGCTGGCGACCTTGAGGACCACCTTCTTCTGCCCGCCTGACATCCAGATGTCGAAAGACTTCTTGTCCATCTTCTGTGCGCGCAGCGCCAGCTCCACCGATGCGTGGCCGACCTGAGCGGCGATCTTCCCCTTTCCCATGTCCAGATCCATCCTGACGAGGACGACGATCTTGTACTCCTCGGCAGTGCTCACGATCTTGAAACCGAATGCCATGAGTCGGCTGATGGCTGTCCCCTATATATTCACACGCGTGCGAATCCCGGGGCGGACATCATCTCGCCGTAATAGTAGCATCTTCCGGAACGGTATCCGTAGGCTTGGTCCACGCATCCCATGGGCGCGTCGCCGGCAGGGTCGCAGAGGATGTACCTCTCGTTCTCCTGGGTGAAGGAGACGAAAACGCATCCGTCAGGGACATCGCCTGCGGTGTAGCCGGACTTGATCGCCAGGAACGTCCTGTTGTGATGGAGGAGCAGAGCCGCCTCGTAGCCGGAGGCCTTGAGCAGCGATGCGGCGAGGACAGAGAGGTCGCCGGAATCCCCCTGGCCGAGGTAGATGGTCTCGCCGGGGTACGCCCAGTACGTCAGGGCGGAATGGGCCTCGGTGTCGGACACTACCTTGTAGCATCCCTGGATGTATGTAAGGACGAAGGAAGCGAACTCCGGGCCCTTGATCCCGGTTTCCGGGTAGATCTTGAGGAACGCGTCTTGGAGCCTGCCTGCGAGCAGCGAGACAGAATCAGTAACGGTTGCGAAGGAAGCGGCCTCTTTCGCATCCTCGGTGCCGCGCGATGCCGTTTTGGAGCTGAGCGAGAGGTACTCGTCCAGCCCTGTCTTCGCCTCAACGGAGAACGTGCGCCCGTTGTACTCGAACGTGCCCTGCCATGCGCTGTCCCCGAAGTACTGGATCCTTCCGACATTGACGTGCTGCGCCCCCGAATCGGTTGAGCAGGTCACGGTGATGCTGAAGGCCCCCGGGGACGGGTTGCTCCAGACGATCTCCGCCTGGTCCTTTATGGACACCTGGTTGGCGCCGGTGGCCTCGTTGTGCACCACCCACGAGAACGTGCTGTAGTTCCCGGAAACCTTGCTGTCCAGAGTCACGCGGAGCTCGTACCTTCCCGAGGAGCCTTCTGTGAGGCGGGCACCGAAGCCGCGGTCCCCGAACCCCTCCAAGAGCTCTATGTAGTCGCTCGTCCCGGGGACGAGTATCGCCGTGCCCGAAGGCCCCGGCTTGGGGTCGTCTCCGGTACGGGTCTCTTCGGCCGGAGCGGTGAGAAGGACGGAGAGCAGGGCCATGATGACCACTGCCAGGATGATGGCGGAGGCCAGGTGCTTGAAGCGCCTGTCCTCCTGCACATCCATCAGGATGAACCTGAGCTTGCGTTTCGGCCTTCCTGTCGCGAGGTTCTGCCCGCATCCGGGGCAGAACGGCACGTCGTCGGATACGGTCTCTCCGCAGTTCGGGCATCTCATGGTCAGTACCAATCGGTGCCCTCATAGGTGATGACGATGTCCTCGTCGCCCACGGTGAAGGTCACCATGTGATTGACATCCTGGGTCAGCGGCGACCCGTTCATGCTGATCGTCACATTGGTGATGGACGTCAGGAACTGGAGGGTGACCATGTTGTCGGGGATCACCTTGAGCACGACGTCCTTCACGAATGTCTCGTCGGCCATATAGCTACCTTTGAGCTCGACCTCGGTGTACTTGGCGGGGAGCTTGGCGGAGCCGATCGATCCCAGCTCGTCCTTCTCGCAGACGATCTTCTCGAACAGGAAGACGCAGTCCTCGTCCCCTTCGGAAGTGATGTACTTCCCGGGGGCGGATTCCACATCGAACATGGTGGTGGATGTCGTCCAAAGCGCCCCGGCGGACTCGATGTACTTGTCCATGGGGATGAAGCCGTCGAAGCCGTATGACCTGGAGTCGGACACGTTAGATCCGAAGTCGTAGACGGAGTAGACCAGGCCTTCGGCGGCCGGGACGTCCATCTCCTCGATCGCCCTGAACACGATGTTCTCTTTCACGGCTATGCTATAGACCCCGTTGCCGTCGGCCCTGAGCACATCGTCGATCGGGAAGGCCACGCCGTTCTCGGTCAGGCCCACATTCTCGGTGCTGCCGGTGTAGCCGACGGAGAAGCGGAGGGTGCCTCCGGTGACGCTGAGCGGCATCTGCAGGGCGTTGCCTTCCTCGTCGTAGAAGATGACTCCGTCGCAGGCATCGTCGAGGGTGATCGAGTAGTTGCCCGCCTCCAGGTCGTCGCCGCTGCCGGCGAGGCCGAAGACGAGGACTCCTGCCAGCATCGCCGCCATCGCGATGCCCGTGATGTACCTGACCGTCCTGGCAGGCTTGCTGCCTTCTTTGGCGCTGCGGTTCCTGAGGGCGACCTTGACGGAGGACACCCTCTTCTTCTTCGCAGGCTCTTCGTCGGCCAGGCCCTTGACCTCTATGCCTTTGAGCGGGGTCATGCTGAGCGTGGGGTAGATCTCCTTGAAGGACACCTTCCTGTCCGCAGGCGTGTCGTCGGAGACCCTGACGAAGATACCGTTGCTGGCCATCTCGAGGCCCTGGTGCGCCATCCCCTTTACGAAGGTCATGGCGGGGTTGATCTCGGAATCGGGGCAGGAGCTCGCGATCCCGATGGTCAGGGGATAGACCGAAACTATGTTCAGCGAGATCCCGATGGACTGCGCCACGTCGGACATCTTGCCGAAGAAGGCATCGAAGTTCTTCGGGCCCTCGCCACCGGCCTGCCTCATGTACTTGGCCCCGAGGACCACCATCATGTAGTCGGTGTCCAGGCCGAGGCCTTTGAGCGTCTCGAGGGTGTATCTCATGTACCCGTCCATGAAGGAGCCGGCCCTTGCCCTGGCATCCTTGAGGATGGCGGACACGGCCGAGCTGTCGCGGTTGACCCTGCGGCTCTTCTTCATGAGGATGGAGCAGGACATGCCGTAGTAGGCGATCCCGGACTCCGAGTAGAACACGGAGATCACGCCGTCCTCGACCATCCTGAGCATGTTGGATGTTATCGTGGAACGGGGGGCGTCCACCTGCCCGACTATGTCCGTGACGCAGAGCGGCCTCTCGTAGACGGCATCGATGATGTCGATCTGGACCGGGCTGGTGATGATGCCGACGGATCCGTCCAGCTCCACCATCAGGAACCTGTCCGCGGCCTCGCCGTGGGACAGGGACATATTGATGTACGGCTCGGGGACCTTCTCGGCCCTCTCGTAGACGACCTTGTACCTGACGCTCTCCTCGGAGGAGTAGTCCTCCAGGGACGTGATGGCCAGGGGCTTGCCGGTGGCGTTCTCCACCGCCCTTCCCACGAAGGCCGAGAACATATCGATCTCGCGGGACAGTATCTCGTTCCCCTCGAAGACGAGGGTGAGCGGGCTGAGCGAGAACACGCTGAACCTGAACCCTGTCAGATCCGCGAAGCGCTCCTTGACCTTGAGGATGGAGTCCTGAATCTCGCCGCGGCCGATCTCGTATTTCATGGACTCGGCCAGGTCGGCGGCGTACCTGGACCGGAGCTGGTCCAGGCTGAGCCCGATCTCCTCCGCATAGCAGTCGAACATGTTGGCGACCGCCGCGAGCCCGGAGCAGTGCTCCGAGGGGTTCCTGAACGTCTCCTCGCACCTCTTGGCGGCCTCCGGGTCGGGGGTCGCGGAGCTGGCGATCTTCATGGCCAGGTTGGAATAGTAGACTGTCTTCTTGCTCGGGTCGGGCTTGAGCCTGACGATGATGCCGGCATCGAGCATCTTGTCGATGGCGAAGTGAAGCGAAGAAGAAGGAAGGTCCAGGCTGGAAGTGAGGTCGCTGGGCCTCTTGTTGCCTGCGCACAGCTGATCGTAGACTGCAATCTGGAGCGGGTCCGTCAGAGGAACCACTCCTTTCTCGGTTAGGAGCAACGTGAAGTTGCGCAGATATTCATCCTGACCGCTCATAGTGTCCCGATAGCTCTATTATATTAATAAGAAAGGGGGCCGGATGGTCGGACATTGTACAGATCCCGGCCGCATCCGGCCGACAGGGCTCTCACGAGGCCCTCGACATCCTCTTCGAGCATGGCGGACGACATCACGGCTGCGCCCTCGGCTCCTGCGGACAGCACGCGGGGGAAGTTCTCGGGCGTGATGCCCCCGACACCGTACACCGGGATGTCCGCGGCTTCGCACACGCTCCTCAGGAACGGGGTGCCGCGGGGCTCTCCGATCTTGCACGCAGTAGGGAAGATGTGGCCGGCGATCAGGTAGTCCGCGCCGAGCGATTCCGCTTCGGCGGCCTCGGACGGAGAGTGGACCGAAGCTCCGACGAGCCCCATGCCGGGAAGGCCTCCGGATGCGCGGAGCACGGGCAGGGGCAGGTGGACCCTCCCGATGCCGAGCTCCTTTGCCGCCGCGATGTCGGTGTTGATCGACAGGGGGACGCCCGCACTGTCGCAGATCCTCTTGCATTCCGACGCAAGTGCCAGCAGCTCGGGGTGCGGCAGATCCTTCTCCCTCAGGACTATCATCTCCGGGCCGGCTTCCGCCAGCCTGCGGAGCCTGTCGAGGAACGGCTCCCTGCAGATCTTCCGGCAGGTTATGGCTATCATCAGACCCTCACGTAATCGTTCATGACCGGCTGAAGGCCCTTGCGCCTCAGGGCCTCCACCATCTCATCGACCCCGCGGGGATCGGATATCACGAACTGTCCGTCTCCATGGGCATCTCCGGAATGCTCGCCTATGCCGACGCTGACGCCCGCAGAGACCTTGGTGGCGGTCAGGCCGAGCACGCCGTCCCTGAAGCCGGGGCGCTCCCTTGTGGATATGGTCTGCCCGGCGAATGGCAGGAAGAGCCGGTATGCCAGCGACACCTGGAGGAGCTGCCTCTCGGTAACTCCGGTCCTGTTGTCCAGCCCTCCGGCGGGCCTGAGCCTGGGCAGGGACATGGATATCTCCGCATAGGGGTACCTGCGCTGGATCATGTCTGCATGGAGCCCGCAGGAGAACGCGTCTCTCATCGGGTCGCCGCTGAGGCCCAGCAGGGTTCCGAAGGCAACGCCCCTCATCCCTCCCCTCAGTGCCCTCTCCTGGGCGTCGAAGCGGTAGGAGAACACCCTCTTGGGGCCGGCCAGGTGGAGCTCCGCGTACCTGGCGGGGTCGTAGGTCTCCTGGAACACTGTGACGTAGTCCGCTCCGCAGGAATGGATATGGGCGTATTCGTCCGTGTTCATGGGGTACACCTCGATCCCCACGGTGCTGAACCTCTCGGATGCCAGGCGGACGCATTCTCCGATGTACCCGACATCCGACCTGACCCTCGACTCCCCCGTGAGGATCAGGATCTCCTTCAGTCCGGTGGCCTTTATCGAGTCCAGCTCGTCCGCCACCTCGCCGAGCGTGAGGCAGGCCCTGTTTATCCTGTTGGAGCTGTTGAAGCCGCAGTACACGCACCTGTTCTGGCAGTAGTTGGAGACGTACAGCGGCGTGAACAGGCACACCGAGTTCCCGAAGCGCCTGCGGGTCTCCTCCTCGGCCCTCTGCGCCATCTCCTCAAGATGAGGCTCCGCGGCAGGGGACAGGAGGGCGGCGAAGCCCCTTGCATCGCAGCGGGGCCCCAGGGCGTCCATGACGTCGCGGGACGCGAACGAGCCGAAGTCCGCCTTTCCGGCGGCATCCAGGGCACGCTCCATGATGTCCGAATCGAGGACCTCCATATGCTCGGCGTAGTCCATCGCGTCTGTGATCTTCCGTGCCATCGCATCGCTCTCCGAGGAAGCCTGTGAGCGGGCTGGAAGCCTCCGCCTTGCCGGCCAGCACGCGGCCGAGGCCGGACAGGTGCGCGAGCCTGCCCGACTCGATGGCGAGCCTGAAGGCCCTCGCCATGCCCGGGATGTCCCGGGCGGTGGCCACGGCGGTGTTCGCCATCACGGCGGCGCAACCCATCTCCATGGCCTCGCAGGCCTGGGACGGGCGCCCTATCCCGGCATCGACGATGACGGGCAGGTCAACAGCATCGACGATCATCCGGATGAAGTCGCGGGTGAGGAGCCCCCTGTTGCTCCCGATGGGAGCGCCGAGGGGCATGATCGCGGCCGCACCGGCATCCGCCATGTCCCCGGCGGCGGTGAGGTCCGGCATCATGTACGGCATCGGTATGAAGCCCTCGTCCGCCAGCATCCCCACGGCCCTGACGGTCTCCCTGTTGTCCGGGAGCAGGTACCTGCTGTCGCGGATAATCTCGATCTTGACGAAGTCCCCGCAGCCCAGCTCCCTTGCGAGCCTCGCGATGCGGACCGCCTCCTCCGCGGTCCTGGCGCCGGAGGTGTTGGGGAGCAGCGTGATGCCCTTCGGCATGCTGTCGAGGATGTTGCCCTCGCCCCCGGCATTGGCGCGGCGCACGGCCAGGGTGGCCATCTCCACTCCGCCGTTCTCTATGACGGCGCGGGTGATGTCCAATGAGAACTTCCCCGATCCGAGGATGAACCTGGACCCGAACCTGTGTCCGCCTATGA
>CAVHMZ010000118.1:0-7884 GCA_963637225.1 Segatella hominis | reverse complement strand
GGGCAGCATGTTCTTGTTGCAGATGATGTTGGCATCCTCCAGCAGCTTGGCGCAGTCCTTCCCTCCGCCGAACTGGGAAACGTCCACCGCGATCGCGTGGGACCTGGTGAAGCCCTGCTTCTCGCAGAGCACCGGGATCCCGAGCTCGTACAGGGCCTGTCCGAGGGCGCGGGAGTTCTTGCACGCCTGGGCGGCGTACTCCTTCCCGAACACGTCCATCTCGGCGAGGGTGACGCCGAGGGCGGCCATGGCATGCAGGTGGTGGCTGCTGGTGACTCCGGGGAAGACAGCTTTCTGAAGGGCCTTCTCCTGCTCGTCGGTGAGGTTCTGTCCGAGGAGCATCCCGTGGTTGGGGCCGGGGAACGTCTTGTGCGTCGAGGACGAGACGATGTTCACGCCCTCCCTCAGGGGGTCGTGGAACTGCCCTCCGGCGATGAGGCCGAGGACGTGGGCGCAGTCCTCCCAGACGAGGCATCCGACTTCGTCGAAGGTGTCCTGGAGCTCCTTGAGCGGCGGAGGGAACAGGAAGACCGACAGACCGAACTGGGCGATCTTGGGCTTGACCTCCTTCAGGAGCTTGATGGTCCCGTCCACGTCCAGGTTCATGTCCTCGACGTTGAACGGGTAGTTGACGGAATGGACCGATCTCTGGCCGAAGGCGCCGAACTCGCAGGTGGAGATGTGGGCTCCTTGGGCGAGGGCGCAGGTCGTGATCGTGTCGCCGGGGTTGGCGAAAGCGAAGAGCACGGCCATGTTGGCCACGGTCCCCGAGATGGGCCTGACATCGGCGAAGCCGGCGTTGAAGACCTTCTTGGCGAGCTCTATGGTCTTGAGCTCGACCTGGTCGACGTAGATGTTCCCCTGGTAGTAGCGCTTGCCGGGGAGGCCCTCGGCGTACCTGTCGGCGAAATCGGATATCAGCATCTCTTTGGCGAGAGGACTCATGAGGTTCTCGGAAGCGATCATGGGGATGCACTCCTCGAACCACTTGTTGTGGGCCATCACCTTCTCTCTGATGAATTTGGCGTCTTCAGCTGTCATGTCGGATTGCCAATGTCCTAGGTTGGATATAAGGGGTCGCCGGGGCGGCTGAGGTTCGGGAGCATGTGCTCTTTGGCCATGGCGCTCGTCTTTCGTCAGGGTTAAATAGTGCTTAGTGTTAGCACGTAGCACGGTGAAAGACATGTTCGGCAAGAACATCAGGATAGAGAGGATATTCGACAGGAACAGCGGGAATGCGGTCATCGTCCCTATGGACCACGGGATCAGCGTGGGGCCGATACCCGGGCTCATCGATATGAAGCAGACCGTCAGCGATGTCGTCGAAGGGGGAGCCACGGCTGTCCTGATGCACAAGGGGATCGTCCCTCAGGGGCACAGGACCACAGGCCACGACGTCGGGCTCATCCTGCACCTGTCAGCTTCCACCGACATCGGAGTGAACTCCAACAACAAGGTTCTCGTCGCCACTGTCGAGGAGGCGCTCAAGATGGGGGCCGACGCCGTTTCGATGCACATCAACGTGGGGGCAGAAGCGGAGCCCATGATGCTCGAGGACCTCGGCATGGTCTCCAGGCAGTGCACCGAGTGGGGGATGCCCCTGATCGTCATGGCCTACCCCCGCGGCCCCAAGATAACCGATTCGTTCGATCCGACCGTCGTCGCCCACGCGGCCCGCGTGGCCATGGAGCTCGGCGCCGACGTGGTCAAGTGCAGCTACACCGGCGACATCGATTCCTTCAGGGACGTGGTGAAGGGCGCCATGGTGCCCGTGGTCATCGCCGGAGGCCCCAAGGTCAACAGCGACATCGAGCTGCTGAACATGGTCCATGACTCCCTGGAGGCAGGAGGCCGCGGAGTCTCCATCGGAAGGAACATCTTCCAGCACAGGGACATCAGGGGCATGATGGCCGCCGTGTCGGACATCGTGCTGCACGGAGCCTCTGTGGAAGAGGCGGCGAAGCACCTCAGGTGAAAAGGGCGGCCGGGCGGGCGCCGTCCCGCCCTGCCCCTACCATTTTTCAAGTAGTTACCGCCTTTTTTAACTGAAATTCGGTAATGCCGTTTCAGGACAGTGCATCCATGGATTTCGACAAGGCGCTCGAGGACATCAGGAACGGCAAGCCGATCCTGGTCTATGATTTCGATGACAGGGAGAGGGAGTCTGACCTGACGGTGGCTTCCGAGTTCGTTACGCCCGAGATCCTCCGGATGATGAGGCACGAGGCCGGAGGGCTGGTGTGCACCACCACACCGTACAGGAAGGCCAAGGAGCTGGGGCTCCCCTTCATGTCCGACGTGTTCTGGGACGACAGGGAGAAGTACCCCGTCCTGGGAGCCATGGCCCCCGACGACATCCCCTACGACGCGACCAAGTCCTCTTTCGGGATAACGATCAACCACCGCGACACCTACACCGGGATAACCGACCGCGACAGGGCCCTGACGATCGCATCCTACGCGGAGACGATCTTCCAGGACATCCCCCCGGAAGAGATCGCCAAGGAGCTGGGGGAGCGCTTCCGCGCCCCGGGCCACGTTCATCTGCTGAACACCTCCGAGAAGATACTGAAGACGCGTCACGGCCACACCGAGCTGTGCACCGCCATGATGTACATGGCTGGCGTGAAGCCTTCCGCGACCATCTGCGAGATGATGGGCGACGACGGAGGGTCCATGAGCAAGCAGGACGTCGCCGCTTTCGCCGCAGCCAGGGGCATCGCCATGGTCGAGGGCTGCGAGGTCATCGCCAGATGGGATGCCTTCCTGGAGAAGACCGGGCTGGAGCTCTGACCATGACCCGCGTGATGGCTTCGGGAGTGTTCGACATAATCCATCCCGGGCACATCTCGTACCTGGAGCAGGCCCGTTCCTACGGGGACGAGCTGGTGGTCGTCATCGCCAACGACGACACGGTCCGCAGGAGCAAGCACGAGCCCGTGACCCCTGAGGGGATGAGGGTCAGGATCGTGGGCGCGCTGAAGCCTGTGGACAAGGCCATCGTCGGCGGCCACGGGGACATACTCGACACGGTCAGGTACGTCAGGCCGGACATCATCGTCCTGGGATACGACCAGAAGTTCTCCGAGGACGGCCTCCGCGCCAAGCTGGCCGAGGCCGGCATGGGCGGGATCAGGGTCGTGAGGGCAACGGAATGCGCCGAGGATCTGAACGCCACACGCAGGATCATAGCCCGCATAAGGGACATGGGGGCATCGCAATGAAGAAGATCGGCATCGCGGACACCACGTTCGCAAGGTACGACATGGGCCGCTCGGCCATAGACCAGCTGCAGAAGACCGGCACGGGGTTCACCATCGCCAGGTACACAGTCCCCGGCATCAAGGACCTGCCGGTGGCATCCAAGAAGCTCATCGATGAGCAGGGATGCGACCTGGTCATGGCCCTCGGGATGCCCGGGCCCATGCAGAAGGACAAGATGTGCGCGCACGAGGCCTCCACCGGCCTCATCCGCGCGCAGCTGATGACGAACAAACACATTATCGAGGTCTTCGTCCACGAGGACGAGGCCAAGGACGAAGCCGAGCTCGCCTTCCTTGCAGACAGCAGGGCGAGGGAGCACGCGATAAACGCCTACGACCTGCTCTTCCGTCCGGAGAGCCTTGTCAAGAGGGCCGGCACAGGCCTGAGGCAGGGATTCGCGGACAAGGGCCCGGTCAGGCAGACGAGGTGAGCAAGATGGAAGCATACAGGATTGGAATGGTCGTGGCGGAGTTCAACTACGAGGTCACGTCGCTGATGATGGAGAGGGCCAAGGCCGAGGCGGAGTTCCTCGGAGTGGAGATCGCCAGAACCGTCAAGGTCCCCGGAGTGTTCGAGGTGCCCTATGCGGTCAAAAGGATGCTGGAGGACGACGGCGTGGACGCTGTGGTCACGCTCGGCGCGGTCATCACCGGGGAGACCAAGCACGACGAGGTCGTCGTGGCGCAGGCCTCGAGGAAGATCATGGACCTCGGCCTCGAGTACGATAAGCCTGTCGGATTCGGGATTACCGGGCCCGGCATGACCGAGCTCCAGGCAATGGACAGAATCGAGAAGGGCCGCGAGGTCGTCGATGCTGTCGTCAAGATGCTCCAGAGGTTCTGAGAGCTTTGCAAAAGAGGAGAGGGGACTCCGATCCCCCTTTCCTCGCTGAAACTGCCATACTGTTTTGCGAATCTGCGGATTCACATCCGGGTGTAATCGTCTCCGATGCTGGAGCGGACCACCCTTATCACGGTCGAGAGGGCGACTCCGGTCTTCATCGATATCGCCACGCACCCCTGTCCGGACATGTACATATTGAGGATAGTTTTATCAGTCCCGTTGATAGAAATGTCCGCTGGCCTGGACCGTCCCTTGAAGTCCTCGGACTTCCAGGACCGGGTCTTGCAGGAGGGGCATCTGAGGGGCACCTGCGTCGTTCTGGAGAACCATTCGTGTCCGCACATGACGCATTTGTTGACGATCGGCTCTCCCTGCCAGTGATATGTACCGCATCCAGGGCATCTGACTGGGTTCGCAGAATGGCTGTACCATGTGTGATGGCAGCGTCCGCAGGTCTTGATCCTGTCCCGGAACGCCGGTAGGTCGTGGATATCAGTTGGCATATACATCCAACACAATTTCCTGCTATATAAATCCTCACTGCCATGCATCCATGTCCGCATTTGCTTCGTGCAAATCACGAGACTTCTTTCTAATGATTAGAAATCGGACGCCGAGATTCCCTCATGACCTTGAAAGAAGTCATGAAAGGAGAGAAGCTGATGAAAGAGACAGAAGAATGGCTGGAGCACCTCAGGAAGATGGGGCGGAAGGAGAGCACCATCAGCACCCACCGCAACAACGTGAGCCGGTGCATCTCAGAGCTGTCCGTCGCGGGCAGGCACTGCGGCGCCGCAGAAGTCACGAAGGACGACATAATGTTCCTGTGGTTCGCGCTGAAGGTGAAGGAGGAGGTCAAGCGCAGTTACCTCAGGAGTTTCTCGCAGATGGTCTGCTACCAGACCGGGCACGACCTCCTGAAGAACGCCAGCATCCTGTACAACAGGGAGACCAGGCAGCGCACGTTCATCGACGACTGTATGTTCAGCATCGCTTACCGGAAGGCGGATCCGATGGAGAAGGTCATCCTCTGCCTGGGGGCGTTCATGGGCCTCAGGCGCAACGAGATGGTCACGATCAAGGACTCCGATCTGAAGGGCGGGTACCTGACCGTCCACGGAAAGGGGCACGGGGCAGAAGGTCTGGTGGCCAGGATGCCCGTGCCGATGCCCGTGATGAAGGCCATCGACGAGTATCGGAAGTCGTCGCTGAAGTCGGGGATCCGCTTGGACGACAGCCTGCTCCAGAGCAGGGACCACTCCGGGAGGCTGCACCAAGTGCTGCCATCGAGGATATCCGAGCTCATGCACGACCTTGGCATCAGGTGCGGGTTCTCCTTGACGACCCACTCGCTGCGGAGGTACTTCGCGACCACGCTGTACTACAACACCGGAGTCGACCTGCAGACCCTGAAGAGTATGCTGAGGCACGCGGATGTGAGCACCACCCTCAAGTGCTATGTCCAATGCTCCGAAGTCAAGAACGAGGAGGCCCGCAGGGCCCTGACAGTGTATCTGGAGAAGGTGACTGCCGAGGGCAGGAGCTGATGAGGGGGCGGTCCCGCTTCTCAACGGGCGGGACCCCCCGGTTCAGGCCAGGTGCCTGTCCATGAACCCCTCGAGCTTGCCGTAGGCCTCCTCGAGGTATTCCATCTGGGGCAGGGTTATAGTCCTGAAGTGCCCGGACCCGAACTCGGGATCGAAGCCGGAGCCGTGGACCAGGACCAGCCCCTCTTCCCTGATGAGGTCGAGGACGAAGTCCTTGTCGCTCTTCCATGGGGTGCCTTTGAGGTCGACCTTCGGGAATATGTAGAACGCCCCTTTGGCGCGGTTGGTGCTGATGTTGGGGATCTCGTTCAGCCTCTTGTAGGAGTATTCCGACCTCTCCCTGAGCTTCCTGTTCAGGTCCTCGATGTAGCCCTGGGGGCCCTGCAGCGAGGCCCTTGCCGCTGCCTGGCAGGGCACGTTGGCGCAGATCCTGGCGCGGAACTGCTTCATCATGCCTTCCCTGACCTCGTCCATCAGGCCGTACTTGTCCATGAAGTAGCAGTAGCCCATCCTCCAGCCGGGCATCAGGTTCACCTTGGAGAACCCGTTGAATATGACGCGGGGCACGTCGTCGGACAGCCTGGACGCGGAGTAGAACTCCCCTTCCATGATGATCTTGTCGTAGATCTCGTCGGAGATCAGGGGTATGTCGTACTCTGCCGCAACGTCGCCGATCTCCGTGATGGACTTCCTGTCGTACACGGCTCCCGTGGGGTTGTTGGGGTTGATCACGACCAGCGCCTTCGTCCTGTTGGTGATGCGCTTCCTGATCATGTCTATGTCTGGCCTCCATTCCTCCTCCTCGATCTGGCGGTAGGAGACGGTCCTGCCCTCGTAGAACCCGATGTACTGCGCATAGGACGGATATCCCGGCCCCGGAACGAGGATCTCGTCGCCGGGCTCCACCAGGGTGCCCATCATGATGTTGATGCACTCGCTCACTCCCGCGGTGACGTACACGTCCTTGGGCGTGATGGTGATGCCGTGCTTCTCCTTCTCCCTCTGGACGATGGCCTCGCGGAGGTCCAGGTTCCCCTGGGAGTCCCCGTAGCCGTTGTCCGTCTCATCGACAGCCGCGCGGAGCGTCGCCTTGAAGTACTCGGGAGTCTCGAAGTCCCACTTGTTGGGGTCGCCTATGTTGAAGTTGAGCATCTTCAAGCCTGTCTTGGCGGCCTCGGCGGCGGGCACTGTGACCTCGCGTATCGCGTAGTTCATTCCCATCGACCTTCTGGATGCCTTGATCTTCGTCTTCATAAGCAATCGGCTGTCCAGCGACGATTATCTATATAAACGATGGTCACGGCCCGGCCTGCCTGAGGGCCCGTTTCCCGTCTCTGGGCCGCTTCGAGGCCTAGCAAAACGGTTATACCATTCATTGAACCGACATGGTATAACCGAGGCGGATCGAATGGACAGGGATCAGCGCATCAGGGAGCTGGAAGGGCGGATCGCCCGGCTCTCGAAGGGATCGGTATCCAAGAAGACCGTGAAGGGGAGGGCATATCACTACCGCCGTTGGAACGAGGGAGGGAAGCTCATCGAGAAGTACGTTTCCGACGACAGTCTGGATCAGATTCTCGCGGAGATAGGCGAGCGCAAGAGGCTGGAATCCGAGCTGGATGCGCTGAGGTCGGCCGCATCGGGCGGGCCCGGGTTCAGGACGGCAGTGTACCGCGGCGATGCACTCCGCAGGCTGTCCGATCCGGTCGCGGGGCTCAGAAAGCGCGAATGCTATGAGGAGCTCCGCACGTTCCTGGAATCTCCTCCGTCCGGCAAGGTCCTGGTCCTGTACGGCCTGTGCCGCACAGGCAAGACGACGATGATCCGCCAGGCCATCGGGGACACGGACGGCCGCCGGCTGTCCAAGGCCGCATTCGTCCAATGCTCGTCCGGAGACACGATGGCCGACATGAAACACGACCTCGACCTCCTAACAGAGGGCGGATGCGACACGGTGTTCATCGATGAGGCCACGTCCATGGGCGATTTCATCGACACGGCATCCCTGTTCTCGGACATATTCGCAGCCATGGGGATGAGGATCGTCCTGTCGGGAACCGATTCCCTGGGGTTCGCATTCGCCGAAGGCAGCCAGCTGTACGACCGTTGCATCATGCTCCATACGACGTTCATCCCGTATCGCGACTTCGAGCGCGTGCTCGGCATCAGGGGCATAGACGAGTACGTCAGATACGGCGGGACGATGTGCATCGGAGGCTCCCATTACAAC
>CAVHMZ010000117.1:14241-15079 GCA_963637225.1 Segatella hominis | reverse complement strand
TGATGAACGAGATCAGCGCGGACAGCAGGCCGTCGGACAAAGATGTGAACAGCGACGACGCATAGGCGTTGAACTCCATCAGCAGGAACGCGAAGGCGAAGATCCTCGCCCCGTGCTCTGCGATCTCCCTCACATGCTCCGAATCTCCCGCGAACGCTCCCACGACGGCTCCGGCCAGGGACTCCATCAGGACGAACGTGGCGATCGAAAGGATCCCTATGAACCTCAGGCTGACGGAGAACAGCGCGTTCATCTGCCTCCTGTCTCCGGCGCCCCGGTTATAGGACATCAGCGGGGCCACGCCCATGGAGTATCCGAGGGTGAGGGCCAGGGCCATGAACTCGACGTACATCAGGATCGTTATCGCCGAGACCCCGTCCGGCCCGAAGTACCTCATCATTGTGAGGTTGAACAGCAGCGTGGTCACGGCGCCGGACAGCTCCGACACCATCTCGGACGCGCCGTTGGAGCAGGTCTTCGCGAGCATCCTCCCGTCGAGGGACGGACGGACGAGCCTGATCGGGGCATCCTCCCCGAGAACGAAGTACAGCGCCCCCATGGCGACTGCCATCAAGGCTCCGATCCCCGAGGCCAGCGCTGCGCCCTGCATGCCCATGCCGAGAGGCCCCATGAACAGGATGTCGAGGGCGATGTTCGCGATCCCTGCCGAAAGGGAGCATGCCAGGGACAGCCCGGGCCTGCCGGCGACTATCAGGAACTGCGTCACCAGGTACTGGAGCACGAACGTCGGGGCGAAGGATGCGAAGACGACAAGGTAGTCGTTTGCGAAGCCGTGCAGGACGGCATCCGCGCCCATCAGGTCCACGAGCGTCGGCGA
>CAVHMZ010000117.1:0-14231 GCA_963637225.1 Segatella hominis | reverse complement strand
ACCGCGAAGGCGGCCGCGACTATCCCGGAGAACGCCTTGCAAGCTTCCTCTCTCCTGCCTTCGCCCAGCCTCGTCGCCACGTATGCGGAGCCGCCTGTGGCGAACATGAACCCGAAGGCGTTGAACAGGGCGGACACGGGCATCACGATGTTCAGCCCGGCCAGGGCGTCAGTGCCGAGCATGTTGGATATCAGGGCCCCGTCGGCGATGGAGTACGTCGAGATGCTGACCATCACGATCATCGTTGGCACGGCGAAGCGCATGATCTGCCCCGGCGTCCTGACCTTTCCCAGCTCCTTCCCTGCCATCGGGAGTCCATGGGGCCGGATGTATTAGCTTATGGGCTCCGTGCCGCGGGCCGGGGCGAAGCATCAACTACCTCGGCGGCCATGCATCTTCCATGGATTGCAGGGAAGCCATCGACGGCCGCAGGAGCATAAGGAAATACACTGACGGAGAGATCCCGAGAGAGGACATCGTCCGCATGCTGGAGTCTGCCATGAAGGCGCCCAGCGCAAGGAACTCCAGGCCCTGGAGTTTCGTTGTCGTCACCGATCCCGATATCAAGGCGCGCCTGGCAGGGGTGTCCGGGAGCATGGGGATGAACGCCCAGGCGTATGCGTCGCTCCTCGTCTGCGGAAGGGACGACCTGTCGGAGTTCTGGCAGCAGGACTGCGGAGCGGCGATAGAGAACCTTCTGCTGGAGGCGCATTCCATGGGCTACGGGACCTGCTGGTGCGGAGTGTACCCGATCCAGAGCCGCATGGACGCTGTCCGCGGGATCGTCGGGCCCACCGACGGGATCCCGATGGCGCTGATCGCCCTCGGAGTGCCGGACGAGTCTCCGGCGTGCAGGGGATCCTACGAGCCGGAGAAGGTCAGGTTCGTCTGAGACGTTCCGTTCTTCGGAGCCGGTGATACCCTGCTCAGAATAACAAGAAAACAGCAAAGGAATAATGAGGGAATAATAAAGGAATAATAAAATACTGAACGGAGCATTCCGAATACGATTTCATGGAGAACATCGGACTGGAGGACGAACACAAGGAGTTCAAAGAGAGCACCGTTGAGCTTGACAAGGGGCTGATCTCGCTTGTGTCTATGCTTAACAAGAGCGGATACGGGACCGTTTATTTCGGTGTCAGGGACAATGGGGATGTGATCGGCCAGGACATCGGAAAGATGACCCTGAAAGATATCACGCAGTCTATTCGCAACCAAATCGATCCTCCCATCATCGCTTCAGTGGAAGTCAATGAGTCTTCAGAGGGAAAGAAGTACATCACGGTTTTTGCCAAAGGAACTGAAAGGCCCTATGCATGCCGCAATATCATCTACATCAGGACGGGGGAGGAAGATCGCAAAGTCCCCATGTCCGAACTCAGGAAGATGTTCATGAGTTCCTGCGACAATCTGGTGTTCTCGCTGTCCAACAACCAATCCCTTACTTTCAGGGAGCTTTGCAGGATATATGAGGACAACGGGCTTCATATCACCGACAGCAAGGGCATGTATCAGAGTCTAGACTTGCTGAATCCCGAAGGGAAGTTCAACATCCAGGCCCAACTATTGTCCGATCAGAATCCAGTTGTGCTCACTGTTGCCATATTCAAGGGCCTTGACAGGACTCAGATAGCTCTGAGGACAGATTTCTCGGGTCATTGCCTCCTCCATGAAGTGCAGAGCGTCTTGGATTATGTCAACGCGCTGAACGAGACGTTCGTGACAGTCGGCGACTTCACTCGCATAGAGCAGTCGCTGTTCGACGGCAATGCCTTCAAGGAGGCGTGGGTCAACGCATGCGTACACAACAACTGGGTAGGCGCGACGCCGCCTGCCGTCCACATATTCGATGACAGGATGGAGGTCATATCCTACGGCGACAAGCCCTATTGGCTCAGCATGGACGATTTCTATTCCGGACGCAGCATGCCTGTCAACGAATCGCTGATGCGCGTGTTCATAAGCACGAAGATATCGGAGCACACAGGCCACGGCATGCCTGTCATCGTCGGCTCATGCGGGAAGGACTCAATCATGTGCGCTAGCGCAGGAGTCACGGTCACCATCCGGTTCAGCAGGATGCGCTCCGGAGCGTCATTCAGGGCCGGCGGAATCGTCCTGACAGAGAAGGAGAAGCTGGTCTTGGACGCATTGGCCATCCATTCCAATGCCAAACTGGACGACATCGCTCGGATAACCGGCCTCAGCAGGTCGTATGTGGGCAAGGTCGCGACCAAGCTTCAGAGCATAGGGCTGGTCACGCGTCAGGGCTCGCTCAAAACGAGCACTTGGATCGTGCATCAGTGACCTGCATGCAGGAACTATACGGGGAATAACAAGGGAACAACAAAGGAATAACAGAACCATCGGCACAGCGCCGGATCCCGCATCATCCCGTCCCAATGCTCTCCTTCACATACTCCAGGAACGTCTCCGAAAGCTCGGACATCCTGGCGCCATGGCGCACGATCGCGCCTATGTGGCGGCGCACGGGCGGGTCCAGCGGCCGGACCTCGATGTCGTAAGGGATCCTCTTGAGGATCAGGCTCGGCAGTATCCCGATGCCCATTCCGCTCTCGACCATCGACATCACCGCATAATCGTCCCAGGTCACGAACTTCACGTCCGGCTTCAGCCCCGCATCGTCGAAGATCGAGCCGATTATCGCCTTCCCGCCTTTCTCCAGGAGCATGAACGGATATCCGCACATCTGCTCCGGAGAGATTCTGCTGTTCTCGGCGAGGGGGTGGCCTCTCGGCAGGACGGCCATCATCTCGTCGTCCGCGACGGATATGGAGTCCAGTCCGTCCGCGGCGGCCGGTATGCGGGCGAACGCCATGTCGACCCTGCCCTCCAGCACCCATCTTTCCAGTTCGTAGTAGTCTCCGGTCAGGAGCTCGTAGCTGACGCCCGGGCGGTCTTCCCGCAGCCGCTTTATCGCAGGCGGGAGCCAATGCGTCGCCACGCTCGAGAACGTCCCGATCCTGAGGCAGCCGGCGCTTCCGCTGGACAGCTCCTCCACGCGGGAATCCAAGGCGGAGGCCGCTATGCAGATGTCCCTGGCGTGCTGGAGCACCGATTCCCCTTCCGAGGTTATCGCGGCGCCTCCGCGCCCCCTGTCGAACAGCCGCAGTCCCCAGTCCGATTCCAGGTCGGACAGCATCCTGCTGATGCTCGGCTGGCTTACGCCGAGGGCATCCGCCGCTTTGGAGAAGCTTCCGCTGTCTGCCACCGCAACGAACGCCCTCAGCTTGATCAGGCTGATGTCGGTCATCCCATCCGACCTTCGTCTAATAGTATTCGTTTTCCGTATAAAATATCTATTATAGATTCGGATTATTGATAGGACTCATGTCCGCTTCAAGCTCCGCGTACATCGTCTTCGTGATCTCCCTGGTCCTTTTCGGCTCCAACGGGGTCGTTGCGGACGGGATATCCCTGTCCAGCGCGCAGATAGTCCTGATGAGGACGCTGCTGGGGAGCCTGATGCTCGCGGCCGCGCTGCTCGTGCTGAGGGACAGGAGGGCTTTCGGGGACTCGAGGCAGAGGATGTATCTCGCGGTCTCCGGGGCGGCGATGGGCATCAGCTGGATCCTCCTGTACGAGGCGTACCTCCTGGCGGGGGTGGGGCTGTCGTCGGTGCTGTACTATTGCGGGCCGGCGATCGTCTTGGCCCTGTCCCCGTTCGTCTTCGGCGAGAAGCTCACGGCCGCGGCCATGGCAGGCTTCGCGGCCGTCCTGGCGGGGTCTGTAATGCTGTGCGCCGGGCCGTCCTCTTCCGGAGATCCCATGGGGTATGCGCTTGCCGCGGGGTCCGCGGTCTGCCACGCGGTGATGATAATCTTCAGCAAGAAGGCCGACCGGATAGGGGGATTGGAGAACTCCGCGATGCAGCTGGCCGTGAGCTTCCTGACGGTGCTCGTATATCTCGTCGCGGCATCCGGCGTTCCGGATTCGATCGAGGCCGCGGACTGGCCCAGGCTGCTGATGCTCGGATTTGCCAACACCGGCCTGGGATGCCTGCTGTACTTCTCGGCTATCGTGAAGCTGAAGGCGCAGACGGTCGCCATCTCCGGATACCTGGAGCCTCTGACCGCCGTGGTGCTGGCGATGCTCCTGCTGGGAGAGAGCATGTCGGTCATGCAGTGGGCCGGCGTCGCGCTGGTGATAGCCGGCGCGGCGTACTCCGAGACGAGAAGGAGCGGGACGGAGGCTGCCGGGCCCCCGGCCTTTGAAAAGGAGGGGCAGGGGCCTGCCCCTCGGAAGAGGTTCAGGCGACCTTGCCGATCATGACGCAGAGCGTCGCCTTCTCTTTCGTAGAGAAGGTGTACACGGGCGAGGAGTCGAGCGATCCCGATCCGGTCCCGTCTGCGACGGCGAAAGTCAGGGTGTACTTGACGCCTTCGTAGGTGAATGCGAACTGCGCGCCGCCGTTGTAGCCTTCGACGGTAACAGCCTTGCAGCTCCAGTCGGCCGATCCCTCGACGGAGATCGTCATCTTGGCCTGGCCGTAGTAATATGCGGCGCCGAGGTTCGTGATGCTGAGCTTCGATGCCTTGTCCCCGCTCTCGAAGACGACGGTGATCTTGGACACGACCTTGTCCGTAGGCAGGACCCCGTCATTGTACGAGACCGGGGCGAGCACGCCCATGTCGCCGTCATCGTTCCATTTGGCGTAGATGGTGGTGTCCTCGTTTATCTCGATCTGTTCGCCTGCCGGGAAGTTTATCCCGCTTTTGGCGGACAGCCCCCATCCGGCGAACGAGTGGCCTGAGGGAGCCGCGAACTTGCACTCGGGCAGGGTGTACGTGCCGGTCACTCCGGTGACGGACGCCATCTTCCCGCTTCCGCCGTTGGCATCGAAGCTGACGGTGTAGCCGGACTTCTCGGGTTCTTTGTCTTTGTCGCCGGGCTTGAGCATGATGGCTGCCGCGGCCGCGATCACGATCACGACCGCCGCGATGACTGCCAGGATCTTCTTGTCCATGCGCCCGACTCCGGCGGGCCGGATATAAAGGTTCCAGTCCGGCCTTCCGGACATGACGATGCAGAGCATCGAACGTTCGGTGAGGGCCGGCCATAGAGGCGGATAACACTTTTCGGGCATTCTTATCATGCCCGGCATAACCTTCAGGGAACCTTCACAAATCCTATTTTAACGTGCATCCGCATATATCCGTGGCGGGGAGCAAGATGACGGCCCGCGCAGGAACCATGAAGGCGACAGGGTTCGCCATCCTCGCCGCCGCTTTCTATGCCGTTTGCTCGCCGTTCTCCAAGATGCTCCTGGATGACGCATCCCCTGCGATGATGTCTGCGTTCCTCTACCTGGGCGCAGGCATCGGGCTGTCAGCGTTCATGGCCTTCAGGCGCGCCGCATCCCATCATCCCGTGGAGAACCCTCTCCGCAGGGAGGACCTCAGGTACGCAGCGGCCATGGTCGTCCTGGACATAATCGCCCCGATACTGCTGATGTCCGGCCTGGCGGTCACTTCCGCCGCGACGACGTCCCTGCTGAACAACTTCGAGATCGTCGCCACCACCGTCATAGCCCTGGCCGTCTTCAGGGAGCGGGTCTCCCCCATGCTGTGGGCCGCGATAATGTCCGTCACGCTGTCCAGCATAATCCTGTCCGTGGACGGCCTGGAGGGCTTCGTCCTGTCTCCGGGAGCGCTGCTGATCCTCGGCGCCTGCGTTTGCTGGGGGCTGGAGAACAACTGCACCCGGGCGATCTCCGAGAGGGACCCCATCCAGATCACCTCCGTGAAGGGCCTGTGCTCCGGAACCGGCGCGCTCATGGTGGCGGCCGCCATAGGCTCGCCACTCCCCTCTCCGGAGCTGATCGGCGCCATCCTGCTCCTGGGCTTCGTCTCGTACGGATTGAGCATCTCCTCGTATATCCGCGCCCAGAGGAACCTGGGGGCGGCCCGCGTCAGCGCCTATTACTCTCTGGCGCCGTTCATCGGAGTGGCGATATCCTTCCTGGTGCTGGACGAGTCGGTCGCCGCATCGTTCGAAATCGCATTGGCGTTCATGGCCATAGGGACAGTGCTCACAACAGCGGATGCCATGAGGTCCGAGAAGACGGACTGAAGAAATGGGGGTTAAGGCGTTTGGCCGGAGAGGGGATCCTCTCCGATCAGACCATCAGGCTTGCGGCCCTGAGCTCGGCGGCGATCTTGTCGACGGCGCGGGTGACGTCCTCGGGGACCTTCGCGCCGGTGCAGACCATCTTCCCGGATCCGAACAGCAGCACGACGACCTTGGGGTCGTCCAGCCTGTAGACCAGGCCGGGGAACTGCTCGGGCTCGTATTCGACCTTCTCGAGACCAAGAGTGATGGCCACTGTGTTCAGGTTGATCTCCTGCTCGAGGTCGGAGGAGGCGACGATGTTCTGCACCTCGATCTTGGGCTCGATGGTGATCTTGACGTCGGCCTTCTCAAGATCCTTGGCGACCTTGGTGATGGCTACCTTGACGTCCTCGCGGCACTTGGCTCCGGTGCAGACGACCTTTCCGCTCCTGAATATCAGGGTGGCGGTCTTGGGGTCCTTGAGCCTGTAGACGAGACCGGGGAACTGCTGAGGGTTGTACTCTGCGCCCTCCAGCGCGGCTTCAATCTTGGACAGGTCGAGTTCCTGACCAAGGTACGTCGAGGCTACCACGTTCTCTATGTTCATTTTGGCCATCTTTTCACCGACAAGGGCTATTTATATAGTATTTATAAAGGTTTTCATAAAGGCGGGCAGTTCTGACCACGATCCGGCCGAGACGGAGAATCACGTCCGAGAAATGAAAAGCCAGAAGGAATGGAGTCGAGGGAGGGGATCGAACCCCCGTCTGCGGATCTGCAGTCCGCCCCATAGCCACTGTGGTACCTCGACGCAGGAATCCCGATTGTTTGGTCATATAAAAGCATTGCTTGGTCCCAGACATCCGGCAGCCGGGACGGAATCGCTCACGCCATATACCTGCTGGCGGATTGGCATCCCATGCATTGCAAGGACGTGTCGATGCACGAGACGGATGTCCCGCTGGACGAATCCTCCATAGCGGAGCTCATGAAGGGATGGGTGTCCTACGTCCGCACCGAGGACCTCGTCCTGAAGAACGGCGACAGCTACGCCGTCCTGGAGCTGAGGAAGAAGGAGGGCGACGGGCTGTTCAGGAAGCTGGACGGCTACAGGATCGTCTCCCTTCCGGAGGACACCGTGTTCCTCGACATGCCAGAAGCCGACGTTCTCAACGCCCCCGCCATGGCGAAGGTCCAGGCAGAGCATCCCGGCAAGACGGTCATCGTCCGCGGGATGTTCTCCCATATCAACTACATAAAGGACCTGGAGCCCGTGGTCCTGAGGGTGATAGACAGCGTCCCTCCCAGCCCTTCCAAGCTGGGGGTGCTGGTGTCCCGCGCCCTGGCCTCCGGGTTCATCGACCATCCGATCGTGCAGGAAGATATGATAATCGATATGGCATCGAAGGTCCCCGAGGTGGAGACATCGAAGGTGATGTTCCCCTGCAGGGTGTCCAAGCTGTCGGCGGACAAGCCCTACTGCTTCCTCGACGATGCTCCCGAGGATCCCGGGGACGTGACGCTGATCGGATGCCACCTGTCCAAGAGGATATTCGCTTCGCTCTACGGCCGCGACGTGCCGTTCATAAACGTCTGCCCCGCAGACTACGTCCGGCCGGGGGTCAAGACCATAGTGAAATGCTGCAAGGTCAAGAACGGCCATGAGATAGAAGGGGACACGGTCCGCGTCCCGTGGGGAGCGACCGTCCCGGAAGTGGTCGATGCGATAAACGACCTGTTTCAGAGGTCGAAGAGCTGACGGCCCCTGTTCATCGCTCTGTACCCTTCTTCCGCCCTGCCGGCCTTGCACAGGAGCTCTCCGAGCTTGTACCATGAATCGGCATCGTCCGGGTTCTGCTCCAAATGGAGCCGCATATGGGCGATGGCCTCGTCCAGCCTCCCCTGGGATGCGAGGGCGGTGCTGTGGGAGCGGCCGTTGGTCTCCTCGTCGCGGATGCGGATCATCTCCTTCCGCGCCTTGGCCATGAGGACGTCCAGGGAGCTCTCCGAGAGCCATGGGCATCTCCTGCCTATCATGTCCCTGAAGGCCGCCGCCCTCTCGGGGTCGATCTCGCAATCGTTCCCCCTGAAGATGCTGCGGGGGACGTCCACGGTGTTGCTCCCGTGGACGACTGTGATGTGCCCTGCCTGAGCCATGTTCACCTGAAGCTGATGTTCCGCCCGCAGGCGTCCCTATGGCATCTGCCGAACTCCGTGAGCTTCTCTATCTGGGCGGTCCGGAACACCGGGCCGTCCTTGCACACGCGGGAATCGTCCATGACGCAGCAGCCGCAGACCCCTGCGCCGCACTTCATGTACCTCTCCATGGACAGCTGGCATTCGACGCCGAGCTCCTGGCAGGCCTTGAACGTGAACCAGAGCATGACCTCCGGCCCGCAGGCCACGATGCAATCGTACTTCTTGGCGGCGGCTTTCTCTTTCATGAGCTGGACGGCGTTGCCGCGGAACCCCAGGCTGCCGTCGTCGGTGGCAATCCAGACGTTCTCGGAGGACTTTCCGGCCCTGTCTGCCATGATCACATCTCTCGAGGAACGGGCGGCGATGATCGTGTCCGCTCCGGTGGCGGCGACGGCCGGCATGATTGACGCCGTCCCCACGCCGCCTCCGATGATTAATACGTTCTTGTTGCTGAGGTCGTATCCGTTGCCGTAGGGCCCGCGGATCCTCATCCTGTCCCCTGCCTTGAGCCGATGGATGGCTTTCGTGGCCTCTCCGATGGCCTTGACCGTGACGCTCTTCTCGTCTCCGTCGATCCCGGACAGGGACATGGGGATCTCGTCGATCCCGGGGACCCAGATCATCACGAACTGCCCCGGCTTGGCTTCGCATTTCCAGTCGAAGCGGAACGTCTTGGTGTCGTAGCACTCGTCCGCGACCTCCTTGATCGTGACGACGTCACTCATGCGCGATCCCCCTCATGGAAGCTATCGAGCTGTAACCGTATTCGTCCATGAAATCCGACATCCCCCTGTTGATCTGCGAGAACACCTCCGGCCCCGCGGTCCCGACGGCGCTGCCGACCTGGAACGCGGAGGCTCCGGCCATGATGTACTCGACGGCATCCCTCCACGAGGATATCCCTCCGACCCCGATGACGGGGATGTCGAGGACGGCCGTCAGGTCGTAGACCGCTCTGACGCCGACAGGCTTCACAGCAGGCCCCGACAGCCCTCCGAACCTGTTGCTCAGCAGGGGCTTCCCGAACTCGGGCACGATGACCATGGCCTTCAGCGTGTTTATGGCGACGACGGCGTCTCCTCCCGCTTCCTGCACCGCCGCACCAATGGTCGGGAGGATGTGCGTGTTGGGGGTCAGCTTGGCCCATACGGGGATCGACACGGAGGACTTCACGGCGGAGACTATGTCCTTCACCATCGCCGGGTCCGTTCCGACTTCCATCCCGTAGCCCTTCGCATGGGGGCAGGAGAGGTTCAGTTCCACGGCAGCCGCTCCGTAATCCTCCATCTTGGCGGCCAGCGTCCTGAAGTCGTCCGGGCTGGCGCCGTATATCGACCCTATCACGGTCCCCTTGGGAACTGCGGCCTCCATCTCCTCGCGGAAGAGCTCGATCCCGGGATTGGGGAGGCCCATGGCGTTGACGCATCCCCCATCCACCTCGGTGAAGCACGGGTTGGCGTGGCCCGCGTTGGGCTCCAGGCCTATAGATTTGGTGACCACCGCCCCGGCTCCGCACTCCATCATGCGGACCATCGAGGGCCCCGTCTCGTCCATTATCCCGGATGCCACCATGCCGGGCTTATCCAAAGCTATCCTGCCGATCTCCGTCCTCAGCGATGCCATGCCCCGTGTGATGACGGGGCTCTTAATAAAGGCGCGCGTGCGCGTTGCTTTATAGGGGGACGAGGTTGGGAAGGGCATGGATGTCGACGCCGTGCGCAGGGACTTCCCCACGGTCAGGGCCGGAAAGGGGATCTACTTGGACAGCGCATGCCAGTCCCTGAGGCCGGACAGCGTCATCCGGGCGATAGTGGACTATTACGAGAACTATCCCGCCTGCGGAGGCCGCAGCGTCCATGCCATGGGCACGAAGGTCTCCATGGCCATGGACGAGTGCAGGGAGACGTTGGCGTCGTTCTTCGGGACGGACGATCCCGACTGCTATGTGTTCACGAAGAACTGCACCGAGGGCCTGAACACGGCCGCCTACGGCCTGGGCCTGAAGAAGGGGGATGCCGTTGTCACCACGGACACCGAGCACAACTCCAACCATGTGCCTTGGGTATATCTTCACGAGAACTTCGGCGTGGAGAGGAGGATCGTCAGGTCCCGCAAGGACGGGACGTTCGACCTGGAGGCTTTCCACAAGGCCATGGACCACAAGGTCAAGGTCGTGTCCGTGCAGCATTCCAGCAACGTCACCGGATGCACGGTGCCCGTGAAGGCCGTGGCGGAGATCGCGCACGACTTCGGGGCCACTGTGGTGATAGACGGGGCCCAGGCCGCGCCGCACATGCCGGTGGACCTGAAGGACATCGATGCGGACGTCTACTGCCTTTCCATCCACAAGATGCTGGGGCCCTCCGGCATGGGAGTGATGTACGGCAAGAAGGAGGTCCTGGAGAGGATGCGCCCGCTGGCCCTCGGAGGAGGGACTGTCGGATTGGCGACATACGATTCCGTGGACCTGGCGCCTGTCCCGGACAGGTTCGAGGCCGGGCTCCACGATTATGCGGGAATAGTAGGGACCAAGGCCGCGCTCGATTACCTTTCGAAGATAGGCATGGACGAGGTCGCCGCCTGGGACCTGAAGCTCATGGAGCGCATAGTCTCCGGCCTGGAGGACGTCCGCGGAATCCGCGTGGTCGGGCCAGAGGAGGCCAGGCTGAGGGGAGGGACGTTCTCGTTCAACATCGACGGATTGGGGGCCCACGACATCGCCATGATGCTGGACAGCATGGCCGGCATCATGATCCGCTCGGGGATGCACTGCGCCCATCCGTTCTACGTTTCCAGGGGCATCGACGGCAGCGCCCGCGCCTCGACATACATCTACAACACCCTCGAGGAGATGGACATCTTCACCGATACCGTCAGGAAGATCGCCGGCACCTTCGGGAATTGACTTCTTCAGCGTGACCGAGCCGCCCCATGCGAGCTCGAACTCCGCGTCCGACCTGGTGTAGGCCAGGGACCTCTTGCCGTCGGGGGACTCCAGCGAGACGAGATGGTCCTTCACCTTCAGGACGTACCCGTCGGAGGGGAGCAGGTCGATCCCGTCGATGGCCAGCTCCTGCGTCACGGAGGATTCGAACGCGTCCAGTATCCCGGCTATCCTCTCCGCGGACCCGGAATCCATCTCCGAGACGGTCCTGTCGCCGGCTCCGCCGACGGCCGCCAGGGCTCCGCAGAGGAGGACGACGCCGCACGCGCAGAGGACGGCCCGGGAGATGGTGAACTCGATCATAGCTCCACCTTCACTCCGTAAGATCCGTCCTCGCCGCGGCACAGGGCGGCCTTCACCACGGCATCGCCCTCTATCGTCAGCTCGCCGCCGAGCACCCGGACCGACGGGGATTCCAGGTACAGCCTGTCCACGACCTCGCCGTCTATGGCCAGGCGGATAGCGTAACCGTCGATCCCGTCCCCTCCGACGATAAGGGCGTGCCCCGGCTCTAGGGACACGTCCACGAAGACCGTCGTCCCGCCTTTGTAGTAGGCGTCCGTTATCCCGTCCTTCAGCCCGATGGCCTCCGACCTGATCCCGGAAACGGCAATCTCCTCGTCGGCGGTCTTCACGCAGTCCATCAGTATCGGGGTCATCAGGCCGATGACGAGGAAGCAGACCATCAGCTTCACCGGGATGCTCAGCACTCCTGATCGGTCTGCGATCATAGTATCACCGCGATCTTCGTGCCGGAGCTCTCGCCGTATCCCGGCTTGGACGCTATTATCGTCAGGAACCCGGTGCTCATGCTCCCCGAAGGGTCTATGCGCAGCCCCGAGAATACTGCTTTGCCGTCCGCGCCCGTCACGGCGTAGGCCGTGCCGCCGTCGGCATCGGTCACGTTCAGTCCTTTCAGCACCACGGTGGCCCCTTCCAGGTGCTCCCCGTTCTGGTCCCTGACAGTGACGGTGAAATCGCCGAGCACGTCCCCTGTGGAGACCACTGTGGACCCTTGGCTCCCTTCGACGGTGATCTCCCCGATGGAATGGGGCGTCTCTATGTTGCCCATCCATCCGAGGATGATCGCCGTGCCCATGGTCGCCACGAGTATGACTATCATCAGCTGCAGCGGAAGGCCTTCGAGGCCTCCGCTCCTGCTCATCTTATCGAACCTCATGATATCGGGACGGGCCTCGTCTTGTGAGGATATAAGCTGAGCCCGAACAGTTCAAGCATATTCTGTTAAGTGCCGTTAACATGTGGTTCCGGGAGGGTTAACGGTGTTTCAAGGCTGTTCCGGCCATGGCATCATCGGATGCCCCGGAACGCTGGCTGCCTCGGAAAGGCCCGTTTCCACTGGGGCCTTGGAGCTCGATCTTCCTGAGGACCCGGTGCTTCGCGCCGCCGGGGCCCAGCTCGCTCTGCATCACAAGGATGCTGTCGCAGAGGAACTCCGATACGGTCCCGGAGCCGTACTTGGAGAAGAAAGGCTCCAGGTCGGCCGGCCCCCTGCAGCGCCCGACGGTGATGTGGGATTTGAACGGCTTGCGGTCGTGGTCTATCCCGGCGGCGTCCAGCTCTTTTCCGAGCCTGGCGGCGATGGAGGACATCAGGTCCTGTGGGGAAGCCCCGATCCATGCCACGGACGGCCTCTTCCTGTCGGGGAACGCGCCAGCGCCGGACGCGGTCACGGCGAAAGGCCCCACGCCTGCCGTCGCGCGCTCCACGCACTTCGCGATCTTGTCCACCTTGGAACTGTCCACGTCCCCGATGAACTGCAGGGTGATGTGGATCTGGCCGGAAGGAGTTGCTCTGACGTTGTCCAGGCGGCCGATGTCGTCGGAGATCTGCCTGAAAGCGGCCTTGTCCTTCACGGGGATGGAGACGAACACCCTTATCAAAGGCATCGGAACAGCTCCGGGTGGTCCGCCCTGATCCTATCGAGGAGCGCCTGGCATCCCTTCCTGACCTGGACGTAGGTGGTCGCGAAGTCCCCGGTGTAGTATGGGTCGGCGATGTCCCCTCCGCCGCAGAAGTCCAGGAGCCTGGCCGTGACGCACGTGTTCCCAGACGGGGCCGTCCTGCGGATGTACTCAAGGTTCATCCTGTCCATCCCGACGATGTAGTCGTAGTCCACGTAGTCGGGCTTGATGAGGCGCCTTCCGCGCTTGCCCTCGCAGGATATCCCGTGGATGCGCAGCTGCTCCGCCGTCCTCGGGTCGGGGGAGTCCCCGATATGCTCTCCGCTGGTGGCCGCCGAGGCCACGATGAACCTGTCCGACACCCCCTCTTCCCTGATGATGTCTTTGAAGACGAACTCCGCCATGGGGCTGCGGCATATGTTGCCGTAGCATACGAAAAGCACTCCTATCCTTGTCATGGCCTACGGGAAGACGCTCCTCGGATAACAATCTGTTGGAATCTCCGACGGACGATGCGCGATCCTCCGTGCCGGAACGGCCGGCGGCTGGCGAACGCTCATAAAGGATGAGCGGGATTCGACAGCATGGACCAGAAGATCTCCAAACAGGACAGGATCGTCAACTTCATGCCCACTCTGGCATTGGCCATCCTCGCCGTTGCAGGAATCCTCATGGCCTTCGTCATCTGAAGGCCTTTGCCAACCTGTTTACCAACCACTCAGGACATCTCTCGCCGAGGCCTGAGCTTCTTCCATTCTTCCCCAGCCGATTCGGGTCTCATTCTTCCGCGAACGCCGCTTTGACCGACTTCTGCCTTATCCCCAGTCCGACGCATATCGCGCCCGTCGAATCGGGGTCCTTGGCATACCTCTTCCTGTCGATCTGGGCAAGGGCCTTCTGTGCAAGCGACTCCAGATTCATGTCCGGGTCGTCGGTGGTCTTGACCTCGATGATGACGGGCGGACGGTCGTTACGGCCTTCGAAGAAGATGTCGGCATTCCCATAGCCCTTCGGGATCTCAGAACGTGCGCATTGGCTCGGGGTCATGAGGTATGCCATGATGATGTCGCGGTACCTGTCGTGCCTGG
>CAVHMZ010000116.1:8465-10869 GCA_963637225.1 Segatella hominis | reverse complement strand
GATATAAAGATTATATCTATAATATATATCTATCTATATTGATTATATAGATATAAATGGACAAAATCATGCATTGTTGGCATTTTTATGAACATGGATGTCGTCTTCAAGGATCTGTGCAGCTTCCTTGTGAGAACACGAAAGAATCGGATGGATAAGCTGTCCATGGAGATCCGTTCCTGTTCGGGCATCGTCTCAGATCGTCCGGCTATCAGATCTCTCTCCGATCCTATTTCTGATGGAAGATTTCTCATATCATCTCGGTTCCGGTAACTCCCTAGGATAGCACATTATGCGATGTTTATCAGGCCTGAATCTAACGATTACCAGTGAAACGCATTTTTTCGCTAATTAATTGCATAATATGAATATATAGAATACTGATATCTATATATCGTAAATATATCTACTGAAAATAATTCGACTAACTATATACACAAACCCCGACTACACGGATATCGAGGTGCAAAAACCTTGGATAAGAAATACCTAGCAATCGGAGCGGTCATCATCATCGCGGTCGCAGCCGTCGGCATCTATGCCATCAACAACGGTCACGGCAACGAGGACAGCTCCAAGCCCACTCTCACAATCACCGGTTCGACGACAGTCCTTCCTGTCATGAACCTCATCGCCGAGCAGTACAAGGATGCGAAGCTCAACGTCACCGGAGGAGGTTCCTCTGCCGGAGCAAAGAACTGCATTGACGGCATAAACGACATCGGAATGCTTTCTAGGGACCTGAAGTCCTCCGAAAAGGATGCAGGCCTCATCCCCGTGACCATCGCCAAGGATGCTGTCGCGGTCATTATCGATAAGGATGCCGGAGTTTCCGACCTCACCCTCGAGCAGATCGCCAAGATCTACGTCGGGGTGTACACCAACTGGAACCAGGTCGGAGGGAACGACATGAAGATAACCTGCATCGTCCGCGAGTCCGGATCAGGGAGCAGGGACTGCTTCAACGAGGCTCTGGCCACCAAGTACGCCGCGGACTACGACACCATCATGTCTGCATACCAGTCCACCGACTCCAACGGTAACATGGCCAAGTCTGTGAACACCTCAAAAGGAGCCATAGGATACGTCGGCCTCAGCTACATCTCCGGCCTCAGCGACGGCATCGTCGTCGCCTCTGTGGACGGAGTCAAGGCCAGCGTCTCCACCACCATCGACGGGACTTACGAGATCACCAGGTCTCTCATCCTTGTGACCAAGGGGACCCCCTCTGCGACAGCACAGGCCCTCATCGATTACATCCTCAGTCCCGAAGGCCAGAAGGCAGTCGCCGAGGAAGGTTACGTCTCGATCCTCTGAGGCCGGACGATGAGATCCAAGACTGCGGCCCCCGTCGGATGCGCCTCCGGGCCGGCGGCCTCCAAGGCTGCCAAGGCCCCCAGGGACAACGACGGGGTCGTCAAACTCGTTCTCACCGCTCTGGCCCTGGCGTCCGTCGCGGTGGTCTTCTTCATAATCATATTCATACTGTACAACAGCTGGGACGCCATCTCCCGGGTCGGGATACTGGATTTCATATTCGGAACGGTCTGGTCTCCCGCCTCCGAGAAGTACGGCGCCGCGGCGATAATCCTGGGGACCATCCTGGTGACAGCCGGATCGATGGTCGTCTGCATCCCGCTGGGGATAGGCGCTGCCATATTCCTCTCCGAGATCGCATCGGACAGGGTCCGCAGCATACTGAAGCCCGTCTGCGAGATCTTCGCCGGAATCCCCAGCGTCATATACGGCTTCATCGGGATGACGGTGCTGATCCCCCTGATAATGGAGCTGTTCCCTGACAACGCGTCCGGCGCATGCTGGCTGGCAGCCTCCGTGCTGCTGGGGATCATGGCGTTGCCCACGGTCATGTCCGTGTCCGACGATGCCCTGAAAGCCGTGCCCAGGTCGTACCGCGAGGCATCTCTCGCCATGGGCGCGACCAGGTGGGAGACCATCCGCAAGGTGGTCCTTCCGGCATCAATCTCCGGCGTGTCCGCGGCAGTGATCCTCGGAATCGGCCGGGCCCTGGGGGAGACCATGGCCGTCATCATGGTCGCAGGGAACGGGGCCGTCATCCCAGAGCCTTTCTACAACATATTCTCGATAATCAGGACGATGACCGCCTCCATCGCGCTGGAGATGCCCGATGTGGTCATCGGGAGCGTGCATTACTCCGCTCTGTTCTTCCTTGCATTCATACTGATGGCGTTCGTCGTTGCGGTGAACCTCGCTGCCAGGCGGATCATCGAGGCCAACAAGAGGAGGATGGGCCTGGAAGAGCCCAAGAAGCGCAGGATTCCTGAAATCGTCCCGGAGGGCGTGAAAGACCTCCTCGTCGCCAACAGGGACCTTGCCATCCGCATCGCGGGGATCGCGTTCATCGTTGTCTTCGCTACCATGATGC
>CAVHMZ010000116.1:2670-8455 GCA_963637225.1 Segatella hominis | reverse complement strand
CCTGGCCGCTGTCTACGCTGCCGGGTCCAGGCTGGCATCCCGCAGGAGCAGCCCCCTGGTCACGGAGAAGCTGTCGTTCGGCCTCATGACCGCATGCGTCGGGTTCATCCTGCTCATATTGGCGTACATCATCTACGACATAGTCTCCAACGGGCTCCCCGCGCTGACTGTCGATTTCATAACAGATGCGCCCAGCCGCGGAGGCAAGGCCGGGGGGATCGCTCCGGCCATCATCGGGACGACCGAGCTCATCGTCGGGACCGCGGCGATCGCGCTCCCTCTGGGCATAGTCGCAGGCGTATGGCTTTCCATGTACGCCTCCGACGGGAAGGTCGCATCTCTCGTGAGGAACGCCATCGATGCCCTGAACGGGACCCCGTCCATAGTGTTCGGGCTGTTCGGCATGTCGGTGTTCGTCGTCATGGCGGGATGGGGGTACTCCCTGATAGGCGGATGCATAACCCTGGCCTTCATGATCCTGCCTGTGATAATCAGGACAACCGAGGAGGCGATCCGCGCCGTCCCCGGAGACCTCCTGGAAGCATCGATGGCCATGGGCGCCAGCAAGTGGCAGTCCATAGCCAAGGTCATCCTGCCCGCAGCCATGGGCGGCATCATGACCGGGTCCATACTCGGATTGGGCCGCGCGGCCGGAGAGACTGCGCCCATCATGCTCACGGCGACGGTGGCCATCTCCACCACCGTGGGCGTCAGCGGGCTGTTCGAGCCCGTCATGGCATTGCCGTTCCACCTGTACTACCTGGCGATGGAGGTACCGAACTCCACCACGGCCCAGTACGGGACCGCCCTGGTCCTGCTGATACTGGTCCTGATAATGTTCGGGATGGCATCCCTCATCAGGCACAGGTGCTCGAAGAACATGAGGTGGTGAGTACAATGGATGAAGTCAACGCCATGGAGGTCAGGAACCTGAGCCTCTGGTACGGCGAGAAGCAGGCTCTCTTCGATGTGAGCATGCCGATAAGGAAGAACAAGATCACGGCCCTGATCGGGCCCTCCGGATGCGGGAAGTCCACGCTCCTCAGGACGCTGAACAGGATGAACGACCTGGTGGCCGGATGCAAGGCAAAAGGGACAGTGGAGTTCGACGGGAAGGACATCTTCGCGCCGGACTGCAACGTCCTGGAGATGAGGAAGAGGGTCGGGATGATCTTCCAGAAGCCCAACCCCTTCCCGATGACGATCAGGGACAACATAACCTACGGGCCCAAGCTCCACGGGATCACCAACAGGCAGGAGCTCGACGCCATCGTGGAGGAGTCCCTCAGGAAGGCGGCGCTCTGGGACGAGGTCAAGGACCGTCTCGGGTCCTTCGGTCTCGCCCTTTCCGGAGGGCAGCAGCAGAGGCTGTGCATAGCAAGGGCGATCTCGGTCAACCCCGAGGTCATCCTGATGGACGAGCCCACCTCCGCTCTGGATCCCATCGCGACATCGAAGATCGAGGACTTGGCCGTGGAGCTCAAGAAGGACTACACCGTGGCCATAGTCACCCACAACATGCAGCAGGCCTCCCGCATAAGCGACTGCACTGGGTTCATGTACCTCGGGAAGATGGTCGAGTTCGGGGAGACCGAGCAGATCTTCAGCAAGCCCAACGAAGAGCTGACCGAGCGCTACCTCACAGGGAGGTTCGGGTGATAGCATGCAGAAGTTCATAGACGATCTGGAAGATCTGGTCGCAGAGACCGTGGAGATGTGCGACTGCGCATGCAGGATGATAGACGAGTCTGTCGCCGCCTTCGCGGACGGGAACGTCGAGCTGGCCGGCTCCGCGGAGGCGGAGTTCAGGCAGCTGGACGCCCTGGACGAGGGGATAGAGGAGGATGCCGTGAGGATCCTGACGATCTACCAGCCTACGGCGGTGGATGCGAGGACCGTGACAACGATCCTGAAATCGATAACATATCTCGAGAGGATCGGGAAGTACAGCTACAACATCTCCAAGGCGACGAGGTACCTCGCCGACAAGCCCATGTACCCTCCGGTCAACCTCGTACAGCCCCTGGGCGAGGTGGCCGTAAGGATGGTGAAGCTGGTGGTCGGGGCCTTCGAGAACAGGGACATCTCCGGTCTGGAGAAGATCTCCGAGATGGATGACTACCTGGACAGGAACATGCGCAAGGATCTGGAGGAGATCATCGCCTTCATCAGGCAGAACCCCGACAGCGCCGACGTGTGCACCTATTACATCTCGGTAATAAAGTTCATCGAGAGGGTCGGCGACCACTGCTGCAAGATGGCCGAGAAGATCCACTTCATGGTCACCGGCGAGCACGTCGAGATAGACTGACCGAACCATTTCCAGCCTGCCCCGGCATGGAACGCGCGGGGCGGGCATCCTTTTCCAAGCGCTTATAGAAGCTTCGGCCGCCCCGCACGGGGGCGGCCGAGGAAGGAGTTGGACGGGGATCAGCTGGAGAAGCTGTCCCTGTTGACGCGGATCCTGTTGGCCATGAACACCCCTATGACGAAGAGCAGCAGGCCCAGGACGATCATCCCCTTGTCTGCGATGCACGTGGCCAGCGCCAGGATGGCGGAGAGGGTGCACAGCGCGAAGCTGGGCACGAACATCACGCGCCTTCCGGACAGGAACCCCGACACGGCGGCGCATACGCCGCTGGCTGCGAATATGGCCCCGAAGAGGACGACCATGGACTTGAACTCGTCCATGGTCATCCCGTAGTACTTTCCGTCGCTTCCCGCGAGCCTGTCCCAGCTGCCGTCGACGGCCAGCGAGGTGGCGAGCAGAAGCAGCCCCAGGGCAAGGGCCAGGATCCCGTAGGCGAGGATCAGCTTGGGCATGGGGCCCAGGTTGTCCGGGCGCTTGCCGAAGCCCTGCCTCCCGTAGTACACCGTGTCCACGGCCGAGGCACCGAACCCTTCGAAGGGCTCTCCGCAGGACGGGCATTTCGCCGAGCCCGCAGGGACCATGGCCCCGCAGCTCTGGCATCTGCTTCCGCTCATGGAATCACGCTGCGAAGATATCGGAGCTGTCGTACAGCAGGTAGGTCAGGATCGCGCCGACGATGAAGCACGGCACGGCGAACACCGAGTAGACCGAGAAGGCGCACAGCCCGAGGATAAGCACGGTGGCGGCGATGCACAGCTGGACGGCCTTCTTCTTGGGGCCGGTCTTGTGGCAGAAGTAGTAGCTTCCGAGGGCCGCGAGGGGGCTGAGGGTGCCGAATACGGCTGCCGTGATCATGAGCAGCTTGGTGGTGTCGGTCCAGTCGGGAAGGATCTGGACAGGGTCCAGTCCGTAATCGGCCATGGTCTTGTTGAAATTGTCGATAATGGCCTGGTACGCGGCCTCGTCTATCACGATGGCGCCGGCCAGTTCGTACAGGCCGATTATCAGTCCGATCGCTCCGTAGACGAGGATGAAAATCGGTACGATAGCGTTCCCGCCTTTGGCCGGGCCCGCGGCGTTCCTGGGAGAGGCGTCCCTTGCCGGGGCGTCTCCGTTGACGGACGTGCCGCAGTCCGGGCAGAACATCGAGTCTTCCGGGAGCTTCGCTCCGCAGACGACGCAGAATCTGTTCTCATCGTTCATGCAAGAGAATTGTAGAGCATGGTTTATGATGGTTTCCGAAACGATTCGGCTATCCGGCCGGCCGGGTGCGGGGCGTTCAGACATGTTCATATACCATGATGGCATCGGGGAGGTCACGGAGTTCAGGTTCCGGCGTTCGCCGGTTCTCTGCCGTGGAGGGAGTTGCTCCCTCAGGCCGTACGGGCGCTGTCGGGCGGAACGTGCGGGGTTTGTAGGCCGTTTGGCCAGCAGTATTGCTCCTTTAGCAATGCTTATATACCCGATCGAATTACACGGTTCCTGTTATTGCTCCTGCGTCCACGACGCGGGGCGATGCGAGGTATCAATATGGTAACCGTCTACGACGTTCCTGCCGAGCAGCTCATACTCAAGACGGCCCAGAAGCTCAAGGAGAACCCCAACATCGTTCCTCCTGAGTGGGCTGAGTTCGTGAAGACCGGCAGGCACACAGAGAGAGGTCCTACGCAGGACGACTGGTGGTACAACAGGGCCGCCTCGATCATGAGAAAGCTGTACGTCAAGGGGCCCATGGGTTCTTCCAGGCTTGCCGCCGAGTACGGCGGTTTCGCCGACAAGGGATCCATGCCCAACCGCGCCGTCAAGGGAAGCCGCAACATCGCCAGGAAGTGCATGATGCAGCTCGAGGCCGCAGGCTACCTCGTCTCCAAAGACAAAGAAGGCCGCGCCATCAGCCCCGCCGGGCAGTCCCTCCTGGACAACACCGCCAAAGAGGTCTATGACGAGATGAAGGCCTGAGGAGGCATCAGCATGGAAGACCCTGAATTGGAAGCGATCAGACAGAGAAGGATGGCCGAGCTCCAGCAGCAGGCCCAATCCCAAGCGGCGCAGGAAGACCAGGCCAGAAGGATGGAGATGCAGAAGCAGAACATCATGAGGCAGATCCTCACGCCCGAGGCCAGGGACAGGCTCGCCAACATAAGGCTCGCCAACCCGCAGATGGCGCAATCTGTCGAGATGCAGCTCATACAGCTGGCCCAGAGCGGCAGGCTGCAGGGAGTCATCGACGACACCATGCTGAGGAACATCCTAGGGCAGATCGTCCCTCAGAAGAGGGAGATCACCATAGAGAGGAGATAATCATGTCAAGCACAAAGGCCCCCGCAATGAAAGCCAGGCTCAACAAGAAGGTCAACCAGAACCGCCGTGTCCCCGCCTGGGTAATGATCAGAACGAACAGGCAGTTCCTGCACCATCCCAAGAGAAGGTCCTGGCGCATGAGCAAGATCAAGGAGTGATTTAGATGGCAGACGAATTCGAGAGGATCATGGTCATCCCCCTGAGGAAGACCAAGCAGGCCCCCCGCACCCGCAGGGCCAACCGCGCCGTCAAAGAGGTCAGGGAGATCGTCATGAGGCACATGAAGGTCGATGCCGACAACGTCTGGATCGACGCCACTGTCAACGACAAGATCTGGGAGAACGGGATCCGCAACCCTCCCTCCAAGATCACCGTGAAAGCGGTCAAGTACGACGACGGCCTCGTCGAGGTTTCGCTGGCGGAGTGATAGCATGATGAGGCTCTCTCGCCATTCGGGAAACCCCAACGTGGGCGTGTTCGCGGCCGCGAACGAGAGCTTCGCATTCATTCCGGCCGACGCCTCCTCCGAGTTCGAAAGGGCTGTGGAGGGGGCGCTCGGCGTCAAATCTTTTAAAGTGACCATCGCCGGGGCGCATGTCATAGGCTCGCTGATGGCGGTCAACTCCAGCTGCGCGGTCATGTCCGGGCTGGCCGATGCCAGGGAGGTCGAGGCCGTCGAGGCCGCCGTCCCCGTGCACCTCCTGGACGATTCTCTTAACGCGGCAGGCAACAACATCCTCGTGAACGACAGGGGTGCCATTGTCAGCCCCGAGTACGGCAAGGCCGCGGCCGGCGAGATATCCGATGCCTTCGGCGTAGAGGTCGTGCTCTCTTCCATAGCGGGATGCAACACCGTCGGTTCTGTGTGCGCCGCGACCAACAAGGGCTGCGTCTGCCACATGGACGCCTCCGACGAGGAAATCGACCTGATCAAGAGCGTTCTCAAGGTCGATGCGGTCAGGTCCTCCGTGAACCACGGCGGCCGCATGGTCGGAGCCGGGCTCATCGCCAACTCCAAGGGCGCCGTCGTCGGCGACGAGACCACGCCCATCGAGATGGGCAAGATCGAGGACGGGCTCGCGCTCTACTGACGGGCTTCGATCGTCATCAAGG
>CAVHMZ010000116.1:0-2660 GCA_963637225.1 Segatella hominis | reverse complement strand
CGGCCTGCGCCGTCCGAGGGGGCTCAGCGGTCGAAGACCCAGCACTGCTTCATGCCGTCGATGTCCTCTCTGCATACCTCGACCTCGTTCCCCATGTAATCGACGGCTTCTTCGGGGATCATGTCGAGGAACGTGTCTATCGGGCTCAGCGGTATCGAGAGCCCTCCGACCCTGTAATGCATCGGGACTATGACGTTGGGATTGACCAGCTCCAGGAATTTCTTCAGCTTGGGCATGGGCAGGGTGAACATCTCGCCCGTGGGCACGAAGAGCATATCCACTCCCCTGATCTTCTCTATGACCTCGCGGTCCGGGATACAGCCTATGTCCCCGCAGTGGCAGATCGATATGCCGTCCATCTCGAACAGGTACATGGAGTTGACCCCGCGCTCCTCCCCTCTCATGTTGTCCATGAAGCTGGGGAGCCCCTCGAAGGCCATCCCCGCCTCGGAGAACTCCCCCATGGCGGCCAGGTGGTCCTTGTGCGTCCCTTTGATGACGCGGGAAGCGGTGTGGTCGTAGATGTCGTGGGTCATGAGCACCACGTCTGCGGAGGCGCAGGGCGGCTTTATGCCCAAAGTGCGCCCGTCGTGGGGATCCACCACCACGGTGACGGATCCGTCGCTGAACTCGAAGCAGGAATGCCCGTGCCATCTGACCCTCATGGAAGCGCCTTATCCGCATCCCGCCTATAACAGTTGCGAGCCTTCGGCCCCGGGATTCGCCTTGAATCGAATAGAAAGACGGTCAACCTTATTACCGGCGACGCTCCTCCACCCGTTCATGAGGAAGACTCTGGTTCTGGTCGTCGACAGGGACGACGATTTCGGCGTCAAGGGGAAGGTGAACACCCCCGTCGTCGGCGTCCAGAACTGCCTGGATGCCGCCACCGCGTTCGGCATCGCGGACCCGGAGGATTCCGACCTCAACGCCCTCTATGCCGCCGTGAGCGTCTGCCTGGAGATCCAGGAGGACGGCCACGATGCCGATGTGGCGCTCATCTGCGGCGACGAGAAGGTCGGGCACCGTTCCGACCTGGCCCTGGTGGCCCAGCTGGAGGAGGTCCTGGACGAGATCGAGCCCGACAGCGTGGTCCTCGTCGGAGACGGGGCGGAGGACGAGTACATCTACCCTATCATATCCTCCCGCGCCCACGTGGACTCCGTGAAGAAGGTCTACGTCAAGCAGGCCCCCGGGCTGGAAGGCTCGCTGTACATCCTGACCAAGATGATGTCGGACCCGGGCAAGAGGAAGAGGTTCCTGGTGCCGCTGGGCTTCATCATAGTCCTGCTGTCGCTGTTCTTCATAACGCCGTCCCTCCTGGTGTACGCCAAGGAGCACGACATCAACGTCATCGCGGGGATGTCGGGCAGCCTGACCGTGTTCTTCATCGGGCTCATCCTGCTGCTCTACGGCTACAACATGGGAGAGAGGTTCGCCCTGTTCCAGAAGAAGTTCAAGGCCTCCATCACCGACGGATCCACCCGCCTGATCTTCCTGTCGCTGGCTGTCGCCATCGTGCTGATCTGCGCCATATGGAACTACCTGGACATCAGCAGCTACTACAACATCACCACTGTCGGGAGCACCCTGAGGTACACATCCGCGATGATCTGGCCCGTGGTCATAGGATTCGAGTTCTATCTGGCCGGAGTGGTGATCCACAACTATCAGACGTCGAGGACCGTCAAGCTGCGCCTGATCTTCGACATGGTCGCCATCGCAAGCCTCGGGATGGTGGGCCTGGGGATCCTGGATGCCATCATAGGCTTCGTAGAGACCGATTCGTCCATGAACGCGGGCATCATCGAGATAGTGGTCGGAGTGCTCATGTCCATCTCGGGCAACTTCATCAGGGGCCGCCTGCTCGCCCGCAGCCGCATCGCCGAGGCCGACCATGAAGTATCGCGAATGGGAGCCGATCTACGAGAAGATTCTCGAGGACATGGGCTACGACAGGGCATCCGACGAGGCTTCGGCCAGGGTGCTGAAGGCCGTCACCATGAACTCCGATCTCGTCTCGGAGGACGAGGCCCGGCATATGTTCTCATCGGCGGCCACAGTCGTCGGCAACGCGCCATGCCTCGAAGAGGACATCTCGTCGAAGGGCACCGAGGGCACCGTCGTGGCCTCCGGCTCGGCCGTCTGCAGGCTCACGGGCATGGGCATCGTACCCGAGGTGGTGGTGACCGACCTGGACGGGCCCATCGAGGCGCAGATAGAATGCAGCCGGAGGGGGTCGCTGACGTTCATCCATGCCCACGGGGACAATGCAGGCCTCATACAGCGCTACGCGCCCGAGTTCAGGGGGCCGGTGATACTGACCACGCAGTCCCGTCCCGACACGGTGGTCGCCGATTACGGCGGCTTCACCGACGGGGACAGGGCGGTCTGCATCTGCCAGGAGTTCGGCGTCCGCAGGGCGGCGCTCAGAGGGTTCGACTTCTCCCATCCTTATCCGAAGGAGGGCTCGGACCCCGCGGCCAAGATGAAGAAGCTGGGCTGGGCTTCAGAGATCATCGATATCGTCTCGCACGACATCGAGGTAGTACGCTGATGGATGCATCACTTTCCTGCATCCGGGGATGAGCATCCCGTCCACCATTTATAGCAGAATTGTTTACCGAGATTCGAGGGAACCCTATGAACACGGCGTACAC
>CAVHMZ010000115.1:2215-3254 GCA_963637225.1 Segatella hominis | reverse complement strand
GTTCGAACTCCCCCTCGGTCTCGGAGTACTTCTTGGAGATGCGCGACCCTCCGAAGGACAGGATGAATGCGCCTGTGCCGTCCCCGTTGGGCTCGGCATCAGGGTGGGAGAATCCCGCAGGGACCTTCACTTTCCCTCCGAGGACGAGGATCGATTTGAGACGGAGCTCGTCGGGCACATCGTTTATTGCCGTATCGCAATCATCATCTTCGCGCATCCTGCATCGCTCCTTCAGGCCTCCTCTCGGGAAGCCATTGGGGATGGATGGTCCATCCATGAGATAACCTTCTCCGATGCGTCGGAAAGGCTCCATCGGGCCCGGCTCCATGAGGTCCTCCATGCTGCAGCGAAGGACGCGCGACAGCGCTCTCAGGGCTTCTCCCGAGGCCCTGTTGATGCTCTTGGCCCCGGTCTCGTACTGCTGGAGCGTGCGCAGGTTGATCCCGGACTGTTCGGAGAGCCTCTTCTGCGTCATCTCCGCCGCGACGCGCCTGGCCCGGAGGTTCGTCCTCCCGTCTTTGGAGCGCACTGCGCGGTCGATGGCCTCGACCGCCTTCCATTCCGACGCTTCGTGGAGGGCCGGGTGCATCCTGAGGAGCTCTTCGACAGAGATCCTCGACATGATGTCCCCGAAGCTCCTGCCGGATGCCCATTGGTACAGCGCGAGGATCCATCCGCACCAGTGGTACGGCGTCGGCGGCGCATATTCGAGAGGGGGAGCATCGGCCTTGAAGCCCGTCTTCTCCAGGATCCTGGCGGCCAGCTCGGTCCCGCCCATCCCGCCGACGATGCGCGGGTCCCCGCGGCCGAAGCGCTCGGCGAATCCGCTGGAGACGAACAGGCGCATGAAAACGTCCGCATCCATCCCGCACGCGAAGACGGCATGCTCCATAGCTTCGCCGAGGCCGAGCATGGCATCGTCGAGGTACAGCTCGCCGTAGGCGCGGGTCATCGGCTTTCACCCCCTCGCGGACCAGGTCGCGGATGAACAGGCCGTCCAGAGAATGCTCGGCGCGCATAGCCGCGAAATCCGATCTCG
>CAVHMZ010000115.1:0-2166 GCA_963637225.1 Segatella hominis | reverse complement strand
TGGTACAGCTCTGCATCCGCCTTCTCGCATCCGTCGAATTGGATGGAGTCGAATGCTCTCTCGCTCTTCAAGACCACCTGCTCTCCCAAGCCGCCGAGAGTCATCGCGCGCGAAAGGAACTCCAGCGAGATCTCGTTGGCCAGGAACGCCCTCGCGAAGGAATAGTACGAATCATCGGCCCTGTGCCCTACGATGACGTCGTATTCTGAAATGTCGATGCTGAAGTTCTCTCTCAGCCATTCGATCCCCGCGCTCATCACGGGCGCTCCGGGGCGGATGCCCCTGTTCTCGACGAGGATCTCCAGCCAATGGAGCGTTGTGAACTCCTCTGAGCTCAGGCGGAGTATGTCGAGGCCTGACACGTCCAGAAGATACGAGCTGATGGTGCCGTCGCTGCCGTCTGAGCAGGCCCATTCGCCGGCCAGCTCGCGGTCTTCCGTGCAGTAGAATCCTTCTCCGTAGTCGTTGCGGACGTTGCCGTATCCGAATACGGGCTTCTCCACCGGTCCGACAGAACCGTGGTACAGCCTGATCCGATCCATACAGAATGTACTTCTTTAGAAGTACAAGTCCTTATCGGACACAGCTGGCATGAATCTTTGTGAGTTTGCCATGTCAGAAAGGCCGGTTATTGCGACAACGTCGACCGGTCCTTTTAAGGCACATAGCGAAATCTATGTTGTTCATGGCGTTTCTGAGGAACATCCTGCGCAGGGTGAGGGATGGAAGGTGCTACAACGAGGAGACAGTCGAGGCTATCCGCGAGGCTCAAGCCCATGCGAGGGGGGAGATCGAGCTTGAAGCAGGGTATGTTCCGCCCCAGTTCTCTTTGTTGAACAAGAAGCCCTGCAACACGGTTTACGAAGTAGTGCAGACCTCCAGGTTCAGATCGGACTTGGACAAGATGGTGGCACGGGGCGCGGACATCAGAGAGCTGGATGCTGTAGTGGAGATACTCGCTAACGGGGGAATCCTTCCGAAGAGGTACAGGGACCATAAGCTGAGAGGTGCGTCCGATGGCCGGCGCGAATGCCGCATCCGCCCGGATCGGCTTCTGGCGTATTCCCGCGACGGGAAGGTGCTCGTGCTCCGCGAGATCAGGACAGGAACGCATTCCGATCTGTTTCCATGAAGCCGCCAAGGGGGCAGTATGATAACCTCCGGAGCGATGTCCGGAGCAGGATCGCGAAGACATGGAATCCAAGAACGTGCTCCGGATAACCCTCCGCCGGGACTTCAGGAGATGGCTGGAGGAGAACCATTCCACAGAGCGGGAGTGCTGGATCGCCCTCAAGAGAGGAGCCCCGGCCGAAGGCCGCCTGCAGTACCTCGATGCGGTGGAGGAGGCACTGTGCTTCGGATGGATCGACACCACCACCAAGTCCGTCGACGGAGTCACGCTGCAGAGGTTCACGCCCCGCGCAAAGAGGAGCAAATGGTCCGAGCTCAACAAGGAGCGCTGCCGCAGGCTGGAGAGGCTGGGCCTGATGACCGATGCCGGAAGGGCGGCGCTGCCGGACATATCCGAGCAGGGGTTCGTCATCTGCGAAGAGGTCCGGAGCATGTTCTCCGAGGATCCCGCGGCATGGGAGAGGTTTTCGTCGTTCCCGGAGCTCTACCGGAGGGTCCGCATAGATAACGTCCAGAGGGACATGAGGGACAGGGATGCCTTCGAGAGGAAGATGAGGAAGCTCATCGACCGCTCGCGCGAGGGCATCATGTTCGGCGAATGGAACGACGGCGGAAGGCTGCTGGAGCGATGAGCTCTCTTGATCCGGGCCGAGCTTCGGGCGGGGACGGCGGTTCGTCTTTCAGAAAGATGCGGGGCCGCTGAACGTCATGCCGACCTGCCTCTGGCCGGCGACGACGAGGCACTTGTGCTTCCTGTTCTTCCATTCCAGGAGGGACTTGTAGATCTTCCGCTCAATCACGGCCGGATGACACATTCGGGACTTTTTGTAAATTTTTACAAAAAGTCCCAAGGACAAATTGTAATATTCGACAAAAAGTCCCGGAATCGCAGCGGCTCACGCCTCGTCCGCCGGCCGGTGCCGATGCTCCGCGTATCCGTACTCCGGCCCCTTCCTCGCCGTCAGGAACGCGGCCACGGCGAACGTCGCGGCTTCCGTCAGCGGCACGGCGAGCCAGACCCCGTCCGGGCCCAGC
>CAVHMZ010000114.1:0-5666 GCA_963637225.1 Segatella hominis | reverse complement strand
GAGCCTACGCATTCGCGGGATGCAATCTGGTAACGGTTGGATTTTCGGAGGTCACACAAATAGGATACCATGCTCTCAGTTGCACTAGTTTGGAATCAGCGAATCTGCCAAAGGTCACGTTAGTCGATGATTTTTTTGGAGGATGCATCGGATTGAAAACGGTCGAATTCGCTACGGCCACAAGGGTCAATTGGCACGCATTCAACGAATGCACTTCGCTAAAAACCGTTAGCCTTCCCAAGGTCTCCAGTATATCAAACGAGGCGTTCTACAAATGCACGTCTCTCGTGACGATATCGCTTCCGGAACTGCTGAAAGTAGATTACAAGATGTTCGACGGATGCACGAATCTCAAGGTGGTGGAGATACCGAAAGCGATTGAGATCGATAGGTATGGGCTCTCCGATCTCGGAAGCCTCCGGGTGGTGAATGCGCCTCATGTGACCACGATCGGGACCTGGGCATTCGAGGATTCGATCCAGAGTCAAGGGAAGACAGAGGATCCGGTCTCCCTGTCGTTTCCAAAAGTTACAGCGATTGACAGTTACGCATTCTGTAACTGCACGCTCCTCGGATCCGTGGCTTTGGACATTGCGACTTCGATAGGCTCAAACGCCTTCAAAGGATGCACGAGCCTTACATCCATTACGGTTCCCAATGTGACGAGCATTGATTACTCCGCATTCGAAGGATGCACGAGCCTTGTGACTGTGGATTTCCTGCCGAAGGTGACGGTGCTGGGCAATAGCGTGTTCTATTATTGCTCGAGCCTTGAGACTGTGCAGTTGCCGGGAGTCAAGACTATCGGATATGACATCTTCTATGAATGCACATCGCTTGAAAGTGTAACCTTCGGTGAATCGCTGAAGGGGGACGGGTCTTCTATCGACTCTAATGCATTCGACAGCATCAGTTTCTACAAGGTCGACGGAACCTCGCCTCTGTCGAAGACGAAGGAGAACTTGGCAGGCTATACGTTCAAAGGAACGCCGTCGAAGATGGTGAGGCAGGAGATCCTCACCGTGACCTTCGACTACGTCTACACGGACCCCAAGGTGGAGTCCGGCTATCCGGGCACCGTCGTCAACGCACCCGAGCAGCCAGAGCAACGCGGATACACGTTCAGGTATTGGACTGAAAACGGCGAGGACGAATTCGCGCTCCCCTACACGTTGGTGAATCGGAACATCCGCCTGGTACCGTTCTGGGATCCTATCCAGTTTGCCATTCACTTCGATACCGACGGCGGGTCTCTAATCGAAGACATGAAAGTGAAGTGCGGATCCGAGGTGACAGAGCTTCCGGCCACGACCAAAGAAGGATACACTTTCCGGTATTGGATGTGCGATGATGTGGAAAAGGAACTGCCTTTCGAGATGCCTCCTAACGATATCGCCCTGAAAGCATTCTGGCAGGTCAACAAGTACAAGATCGCCTTCGATACTGACGGAGGATCCGAGATCGATTCGATAGAAGATTACTACGGGAATCCTGTCACGGCGCCGGCCGATCCTTTCAAGGAGGGGTATTCGTTCCAGTATTGGTCCGAAAACGGAGTGAGATGCGATGTTCCGGCCACTATGCCTTCAAAGGATATGACGCTGAAGGCGGTCTGGAAGGCGAATGCCTACAAGGTCACGATAGAGGATCCTGACGAGCTGACCGTCATGAACGGAGGTGTCCGGGTGAACGACGGCGATGAGGTCGATTACGGCACCGAGCTCGCCGTCACTGCCATGCCCAAAGGAGGCTACGACGCGAAGGTAAGCCTGAACGGGGCGGCTCTAGAAAGCGGCACCTTCGTTGTGGGGCTGGTGAACGTCCTGAGCGTGGACTATGTCCCCGTAGGCTATGCTGTGACGTTCGATGCCATGCTGACCGTCAGGATGGACGGAACTCCAATAGAAAGCGGCAGCAAGATCCCGTTCGGGACGGTCTTGGCCGTCGAAGCTTCCAAGAAGGCCGGATACATATCAAAGGTCTTCCTGAACGGCACCGAGCTTTCTGAAGACAGCTTTGCTGTGGGACTGTCCAACGTCTTAATGGTGGAGTACTCTCTCGACCCTGCGATAATCGACGATGACGACGAACCGTTCTCCATCGTGACCCCTGCGGTCGCCGGGAGCAGCGGAGGGCTGTCGGAATCCGAGAAGGTGGTTGCGACGGTTGCTGCGGTCGCGGCCGCGCTAATCGCAGTGCTCGCCGCATTCGCGCTGTCCAGGTCCTGAGCCTGCCAATACCTAAAGTCAAACGAGATCCCTCCGAAGCCCCGAAAGGCCCGGAGGGATCGGATTTCCCATAGGAGGTGCCGGCAGGGTCCTGCCCGGTACGGCATCTCCGACTGCCTTATCCACGTCTGCCGTTTCCGTTCATGCATCTGTTCTATTGCTCGGGAAACGGGATTTTGCGACAGTCATACGGCTCGCTCTTTGCGGATGGGGGACAATCCCGACGAACGGCAGCACGTTCCGACCATGCCGGACCGACAGGCCGGCCGGCTTCCGCGACTCCGAAGCGGCCCGGATAATAGTTAAATAAGTCTAACTATTCCCGCGGGCCATGGATACTGTATTGGAGAGCAAGAGCAAGCAATGGCTTCTGCTCTCCGTTGTTGCACTGGCGCTGTTCGTGGACGGCCTGGACGGGACCATCGTGAACGTGGTCCTTCCCGGGATAGCGGAGTCTTTCGGGGTCGGCACGGGGACCACGTCATGGGTCATCACCGTATACTACCTGATGATGGCCGGGCTGATACTGATATTCGGGAAGATCGCCGACAGCGGCGCGATAAGGAAGCTGTTCATCATCGGCATGGTGCTGTTCGCCATCAGCTCCCTGGCCTGCGCCCTCACCCAGACGTTCTACGTCCTTCTGGCGTTCAGGGCGGTGCAGGGCGTGGGCGCGGCCATGCTCGCGACCACTGCCTTCATGCTCTGCGTCAAGTACCTCCCCAAGAGGATGGCGACTTTCGCATTCTCCGTCGGAGTGCTCGGCACATCCATCGGCGCGGCCATCGGCCCCGCCGCGGGAGGGATCCTGGAGCATCTGGCCGGCTGGCATCTGGTGTTCCTAATCAATGTGCCCATCGGCATCATCGGGGCGCTCATGGCGCTCTACGCCATCCCCAAGGACTCCGGTTTCTCCGGAAAGGGGTTCGATGTGAAGGGAGCGGTCGCCCTGTTCATCGCGATGATCACAGGCCTGTACGCGCTGGAGTCGATCCCCAGCCATGGGTTCTCCCCAGCGTCCGGGCTGTGCGCTATGGCATGCATCGTCATGCTGGCGCTGTTCATCCGCATAGAGCACAGGGCAGAAGATCCTGTCCTGAAGCTGAGCCTGTTCAGGCTGTTCAACCTTGATGCCGCGATAGCGGTGATGATACTGCTCAACATCGTCTACATGGGGATCCTGTACCTCCTGCCGTTCCTGCTGAAGATCGTGATGGGGCAGGACTCCCTCGGCAGCGGGCTGTGCCTGCTCGTCCCGTCCCTCGGGATACTGTCCATGTGCCTCTGGGTGGGGAAGGCCGCGGACAGGAAGGGCAACAGGCCCTTCGTCATCGCCTGCGGGTTCACGATGCTCATATCCACAGTCCTGTACTGCTTCGTCGACGAGAACGCCTTCCCTCTGCTGATCGCGACGATGTTCATATTCGGCTCCACATGGGGGTTCGGAGGCGGGCCACTCGGCGGGAGGATGGTGGAGAACGTCCCGGACTCGGACCGCCCCAAGGCGTCTTCCCTGCTGTCGTTTTTCATGTACTTCGGCTCTGCCCTCGGAACGGCGTTCTACGCGGGGCTGTTCGGGCTCGGCTCCGGGTCCGACGGAGACATCGCGACGCTATCGGCCGACGTGTTCCTGGACGGCTTCAGGTTCTGCATGTACGTGGGGATAGCGTTGATAATCGCGATGCTTATACTCTCCATAATCGTCAACGAGGAGAAGGGGAAGGCGGTGAGCGATGACTGACGTGAAAGCGGCGCTGGACAGGTTCTATCTGAGCCTGTCAGTGCTGGAGATAAGGAACTCGTCCATGTTCGGCGAGGCAGACAGGCTGCCGTACAACTCCGTCCTGTACCTGGACTTCATATCCGTGCGGCCCGGGTGCACCGCCAGCGACATAGCGGAGGCGATAGGCGTGACGAAGGCCACCGTGTCCATGACCCTGTCGAGGCTGGAGGAGAAGGGGATGATCCAAAGGACCAGGTCCGAGTCCGACGGCAGGGTAAGGCACATCTCCCTGACTGAGCAGATGCAGGAGCCGTACAGCAGGTACGGCGACCTGGTCTCCTCCCTGGTGGGGGAGGTCGCCGCGGAACACACCGAGGCGGAGCTGGAGGCATTCGTCCGGATCCTCGGGGAGATCTCGGGGAAGCTGGAAGGGTACAGGAGCCCGGAGGACGGGCCCCGACCGGCCCCTGCCGGACAGGCCCTGCGCACCCCTGCCTCAGCCCGCACCAGTAACACGAATTGAAAATTATGACATACTCTTAAGTACGAAATCGCGGATAGCATCCGCCATGAAAATGAAAGCGTTCGTCTTGGCTGCCGTGCTCCTTGCCGCAGCGGCCATCGGGATCGCCGCTTCCGGTTCGGACGCGTCCTCCGGCATAGAGGTGAAAGACGGTCTCGGCAACAGCTTCTCCTTCGACGGCCCCGTCGACAGGATCATCACCATAGGGGTCGGGCCCACCGCCTGCGCCGTCCGCGTGGGGGCCATCGACAAGATCGCGGTCTGCGACAGCTACTCCAGGAACAGCTCTGCATCGCTCTTCGACGAGCTCCGCGAGAAGGTCGCAGCTGGCGAGATCGCCGCCGGAGGGAACATCTACAGCAGCGGGAAGGCCCAGCTCCAGGCGGACATCATCGATGCCGCCGATCCCGAGACCGGGAGCTTCGACCGCGATAAAGACGTCGTATTCGTGACTGGCTCCGATGTCTACAGGGCCAACATCGTGCCCTTCCTCCAGGAGAAGGGCTTCAGGAACATCCTTCAATGGTACGACATCACCGAGTACGCCGGCATCATCGGCTTCGCGAAGACGATCTCCCTCGTGAGCACCGGATCCGTCCACAGCTCCATCTTGCAGATGGAGAATCTTATCGGCGAGATCTCCGGCACCCTGGAGAAGGCAGGGAAGGAGAAGGCGAAGGCTTTCTACGTGACCTATTCCGGCAGCGCCTTCAAAGTCGGGAACGCCGGGTCGCTCGCCACATCCATGATAATCGCCGCCGGCGGGGATGCCGTCACCGTCGATCCCTCCAAGCCGGGCACCACCTACGAGGCCAACCTCACCGACATAGTGTCGGAGAACCGCGGCGTCATCGTCTTCGCGGACAATTCCATCGCCGGGAACCCCGATCGTCTGTCCGACCTCCGCACGAGGATCGGCAGCGAAGTCGCCGTCGTCCCCCTGCAGGCTATATGGAACAACTACACCATCGAGAGCATGGACGGCGTCTGGACCATGGCCTGCGCCATGTACCCCGGCCTGTTCTCGGGCGATGTTCCCGTGGCGCACGCGGACAAGGCCAATACAGCGCTGTACGCCGGAATCGGAGCCGCAGTCGTCGCGATAGCGGCGGCAGCGGCATACGCCTTCATGAAGAGGGGCTATTTGAGATATAGGGTGGAAGTTAAGGTCTGAGCTTAACTCCGAGATGTC
>CAVHMZ010000113.1:0-11436 GCA_963637225.1 Segatella hominis | reverse complement strand
CCCCCAGGACACCAGCGCCGTCAGGCCCTCCGGGCTCAGGCTCGGGTCCCAGGAGATGACCCGCCTCGGCATGAAGGAGAGCGAGATGAAGCAGGTCGCCGAGTTCATCGCAAGGGTCGTCGTCAAGAAGGAAGACCCCGCCAAGGTGAAAGAGGACGTGAAAGCATTCAAGAAGCAGTTCGCCACCATACAGTACTGCTTCAATGCAGGGGAGCCGGCCTACGGCTACCACAAGCTCGTGGAGTGATTCGAATGGGATTCATGGACAAAGTGAAGGACTCCGTCAAGAGCGCCGACGAGAAGCTCGGCAACGCCATCGACAAGGAGAAGATCGACTCGGACATCCGCAAAGAGGAGAGGAACATCGAGGACCTCACCGCCCAGATCGGGAAGAAGGTCGTCGCCGCTCTGAAGGACGGCAAAGACGCCGGCAGCGCCGAGCTCTCCTTCGAGTTCGACAAGATCAAGGAATCGGAGAAGAAGATCGCCGAGCTCAAAGCGCAGAAAGAGTCCATCGGAAAGAAGGACGAATGACCTTTTCCCCGAGGGGGCGCGGCCCCCTCGCCAACCTCTTCCGCCGACATCGGCCCGCTCTAGCCAGATATCCCCGTTGCCACTGTTAGGATAACCGAATTCCTAATAAACCACGATAGCATCCAAGGAGCGATGACGACCGGAAACCGCGAGGACTACCTCATCAACATTCTCAGACTGACGGAAGGTGAGGGCATCGCCAAGACGACGGAGCTCGCCGCTTACATGGACGTTTCACCTGCCAGCGTCAGCGAGATGATCAAGGTCCTCGCGAAGGAAGGCCTGGTCGACTACGAGAAGTACAGGGGGGTGTCCCTGACAGAGGAGGGCCTCGCCTATGCGAGGCAGCTCCGCAAGAGGCACCATGTCCTCGAGAGGTTCCTGACAGACTACCTGAACATCGACCATAAGACCGCCCACGAAGAGGCGTGCAAGATGGAGCATGCGATCTCCGACGAGTCCGCCATAAAGATGTGCCATATGATGGGCACCCCTGTGGACTCGGACTGCCAGAGCTGCATAAAGCCCTGCAAGGCCGCTTCCGAAGGCATCATGAACATAGTTCCCCTGAACCGCCTGGCCCAGGGCGAGAAAGGCAGGATATCCCACATCGCCTCCGACGACACCGAAGAAGTGAAGAAGCTCATCTCGATGGGATTCGTCCCCGGAAGAGAGGTCTCCATCGAGACCATACTGTCCGACGGCGGGCCCCGCGTCATCAGGCTCAGCAACTCGTCCATGGCATTGGACTACCTCATGGCCTCCCATATCTTCGTCGACCGTGACATCAAGGAATGAAGGCATCCCATTGACCGACGGAACAGTCCATGTGGCCCTTGTCGGGCAGCCGAATGCGGGCAAGTCCTCTCTTTTCACGCGACTCACCGGCGTCGGCGTCATCGCATCCAACTATCCCGGCACAACGGTCGAGTTCGAGGAAGGCGCTGTCGTCCGCAAGGGGACCACGGTCATAGTCCACGACCTTCCGGGCACTTACGCGCTCACGGGCGATTCCGACGATGAGAAGGTCGTGATCGACGACCTGGTTTCGGGACGCAACGACTCCATAGTCGTGACGGTCGACTCCACCGACCTCTCTGGAGGCCTCGCCCTCTGCCTGGAGGTCATAGAGCTCCGCGTGCCGGCAATACTCGCCCTTACGAAGATCGACGAGTCCCGCAAGCGCTGCTCTATCGACACGGACAAGCTGTCGGCCATGCTCGGCATCCCCGTGATGACGGTCTCTTCCAAGACGTCCGAAGGCGTCGATGCCCTGGCAGATGCCATCTGCGAGGGAAGGGCCAAGGTCTCAGGCCTGGCGGTGGATTACGGCGAGGACATAGAGAAGGCGATCTCGGCAGTGGCCGACGGAATCCAGGAACATGCCTTGGACCGGCGGTGCGTCGCCATAAAGGCGCTGTCCGGCGTGCCGGAGTTCACATCCCTCCTGGAGGACCGCATGGTCCGCACGGTCGGGATCATCAAGAAGGTATACTCGAACCATAAGGGCACGGACATCTCCGTGGACATAGCGTCCGCCCGCTACGCCATGGCAGACATGATAGCATCCGAGATCGTAGGGAAGAGCGACCACGAGCCCACGCTCTCCGATAAGATATCGGACCTCACGCTGACCCCGGTGACGGGGGTGCCGATACTCGCGGGCGTCTGCATGATGCTCCTTGCGGTCATCATCGTCGGGGGGTCATGGATAGACGGGCTGGTGAGCGCGGCCTACGATGCCGTCATCGGAGATGCGATAATCTCCATCGGAGAGGCCATAGGCGGAGGCTTCTGGACCTCCGTCTTCACGGGGATCGACGGGAGCTTCAGGGCGATACTGGGCGTGGTCATACCGTACATCATGGTGTTCTACCTGGCCCTGGGAGTCCTTGAGGACTCTGGGTACCTCCCCCGCGCAGTGGTTCTCCTGGACCGCACCATGCACCATTTCGGGCTCCACGGAGGCTCTTTCATCCCCATGATGGTGGGCCTCGGATGCAACGTCCCCGCCATAATGGCCGTCAGGACGATACGCTCCCGCAGAGAGAAGATCATCCTGTCGTCGATGATCGTCATGGCAGTCCCGTGCTCGGCGCAGATGGCCATCATCATGGGCGCGACGGGGCATTACTCCGGGTTCCTGTACGCATTCGGGATCCTGGCCATGCTGGCGGCGCTGGGCATGCTCATGGGGGTCCTGCTGAACAGGTTCCTGAAGTACGAGCCCAGCAACCTGGCCATGGAGATACCGGACCTGCAGCTCCCTTCGGCGAGGAACGTTCTGTTCAAGACATGGACCAGGACCAAGGACTTCTTCACAATCGCGTTCCCGCTGCTGATCATCGGCTCCATAATAATCGAGCTGTTGCTGACGTTCGACCTCTTGGATGCCGTGGTCGACCCGCTGTCGCCGGTGACCGCCGGGCTTCTGGGCCTGCCTGCGGTGTGCGCCATATCGTTCATCGTCGGAGTTCTCAGGAAGGAGATGGCCATCGGCATGCTGCAGATCCTCGCGGGAGGCATGGCGCTGTCGGAGTTCCTGACGCCGGACCAGTTCGTGGTGTTCGGCGTGGTCATGGCCGTGTACATGCCCTGCCTGGCCACGCTGGTGACCATGTGGAAGGAGATCGGCTGGAAGGAAACCGTCGCCGTGAGCGCCACGTCGATATGCGCCGCAGTGGTGCTGGGAACCGTTGCGAACATGCTCCTGACGGTCTTCTGACGGCAACGAGATGGAGAATGATGCGCAGAGGCCTCATGGCCCCTGCAGTTATGGTTTATCAGCGGTGCGCAAAGACCATGGACACCTTCTCGGCGTCCTTCTTCTCGATCCTCGCGAACCCTATCCTCTCGAGCTGAACGGTGTCCGCGGCCTCGGAGAGGATTGCGCTCTCGGCCAGGCCGTTCTGGACGGCCCCGTCGGGCATGAGGAGCTCCGCATCGACGGAATCCCTTCCCACCCACTGGACGGCGCGGATGCCGTGCTTCAGGATGGACACGTCGTTCCCGGCGTACTTGGCGGGGAGCCCGTAGTCCAGGTTGCATAGGTCCTTGAGCCTGATCTGCTTGGCATCTGCGAATAGCTTGGAGTCCTCTCCCGCGAGGAACACCGTCCTCGGATCCTCCAGCCTGTACTCCCTGTCGCCCCTCTCGGGGTGGTCGGGATGCTTTGGGGCAGATCCCTCGATCACATCGATGCCGTCGATGTCGTACCTGACGGGATCCTGGACGAAGAAGTACCTGTTGGACGCTCCGTCTATGAGGTCCCTGTTCATGCCGAACAGGTTCTCCCAGGAGAACTGGATGTCCACGGCCTTCATACCGGCCTCCACCCAGTACCTCCTGATGGCCTCGGGCCTGATGCCCCTGCGCTCCATGGCCCTGACGGTGCCTGTCCTGACGTCGTCCCATCCGGTGTACGCGCCGTCGGCGATCTCCTTCTTGATGATAGACGTCTTGAGGACGGTGTCGGGGATGTTGACAAGGCCGTAATGATAGTACTCGGGCTTCTTCCATCCGAAATAGTCGAAGATGTACTCCTGGCGGAAGGTGTTGTTCAGATGGTCTTTACCGCGGATGACATGGGTCATACCCATCTCGTGATCGTCGATCGCCACTGAGAGGTTCATCATCGGGTATGCGACGTACTTGTCCCCGGTCCTCGGATGAGGATGGGAGACCAGCCTCAGGGCGACGAAGTCCCTGACTGCTGGGTTGGGGTGATTAAGATCTGTCTTGACCACGACGACGGCCTCTCCCTCCGAGTACTCGCCGGCAAGGAACCTGTCGTACCTGTCCAGCTGCTCCTCCGCTGGGAGGTCGTGGCAGGGGCATGCCTGCTTCTGCTCCTTCAGCTGCCTCCAGTGGTCTCCGTCGCAGGTGCACACGTAGACCTTGCCCATCTCCAGGAGCTTCCTGGTGCAGTCGTAGTACATCTCGAACCTCTCGGATTGGATGTAGGTCCTGTTGCACTTGACGCCGAGCCAGTCCAGGTCCTCGGGGATCATGTCGTAGGCATCGGGGTCGATCTTCTCAGGATTCGTGTCCTCGAACCTGAGAATCAGGTCGCCTCCGTACCTCTTGACATACTCATCGTTGAGGATGGATACCCTGGTGTGCCCTATGTGCAGGGGGCCGGACGGCCCGGGCGCTATGCGCATGACGACTTTGTCCCCTACGTTCTTGAGCTCGGGCAACTCGTACTTGCGCTCCTTCTTCTCCTTCACGAGAAGGGAAGAGTCCATCTCCTGGAGGGCCTTGGTCTGGGCCTCGATGCCCATGGCGTTGACCTCTTCCACGATCTGGTTGATGAGAGGGGTGATCTCGGCCGCCTTGGACCTGAGCTCGGGGCATCCCCCGAGGATCTTCCCCACAACCGCCTTGGGGTTGGCGGTTCCTTTGAAGAAAACAGCATTCTGGAGAGCGAATTTCCTGATCGTATCCTCGATCTGGTCGGACATGTTGCGAGGATTCCGATTCTTATATATGATTATAGAGGCGAGGCATTGGCTTCAGAAGGCAGTGTACGTTTTCTCTTTCGTTTACATCTTGAAGAAGAAGGAACTGGATGTGACCGGAACATGATTGAGGACAGAGTTGAGGACAGAGTTGAGGACAGAGTTGAGGACAGAGTTGAGGACAGATGATCGGGGCGCAGGCGCGGATATCACCCACGCCCCACACATCCTCACTGGGAGTCGATCATCCTCTTGACCGGGAGGTATGCCTTCTCCATCGTCTCGTCGTCCAGAACGACCTGGTTGGACATGTCCTCCAGCACAGTGAGCACAGACATCAGGTCAATCATCTTCATCGCGGTGCAGCAGACGTTGTCGGCGAAGCGGAACCTCTTCCCGGGGCATTCCTTCTCCAGCCTGTGCTTCATCCCCGACTCCGTCAGGATTATGATGTCCTCCGAAGGGGACTCCCGGGACAGCCCGATCATCTTCTCCGTGGAGCCGACCTCGTCCGCCATGTCCAGGACCTCCTTCCTGCACTCAGGATGCGCTATGACCGGAGCATCGGGAAAGGCAGCCCTAAGGGCCTCCACCTGGCGAACGGTGATGAACTGGTGCATCGGGCAGAACCCGTCCCACAGGATGATGTTCTTCTCTGGGCACTTGCCGGCCACGTACCTTCCCAGGTTCATGTCCGGGATGAAGATGACGTCCTTGCTCTTCAGGCCGGAAACGACGCCGACGGCGTTCGACGAGGTGCAGCAGACATCCAGGCGGGTCTTGCAGCGGGCGGTGCTGTTCACATACCCGACGACCTCCGCGCCGGGATGCTTGGCCTTCATGCCCTCGATCTGCTCGGGAGTGCACATCTGCGCCATGACGCAGAACGCCTCCGGCTCGGCCATGAGGACCGTCTTGGAAGGATTGAGGATCTTGGCCGTCTCGGCCATGAATGTGACGCCGCAGAACACTATGACGTCCGCATCGGTCTTGGTGGCCTTGATGGCGAGCCCCAGGGAGTCTCCCACGAAGTCGGCGATGTCCTGGACCTCCGGACGGCAGTAGTTGTGAGCCAATATGACCGCGTTGCGCTCCTTCCTGAGAGCGTTGATGCGTTCCACGATCTGCCCGTTGTTCATGTCCGTGAATCGGCATCGTGTATAAAAACAGGGCATCTTCCTCCAGAACATCCAACCAGGAAAGCGGACAAAAGCCTTAATGAGCCTTGCCGATGCCCCGGGCATGTCAGTCAAAGAATCTCTCTTCGGGGACATCGTGGCCGTGAAAGGCCCCACAGACCCCGACACAAGGGATGTCACGAAAGCCCTCCTGGCGGACCAGGCCAAGACGGTCGTCTTCGAGGATCTGAACGGAGGGAAGGCGGCAGGGAATATCTTCTCCACCAGGGAGAAGATCGCCGCGGCGCTCAACATCGGGAAAGAGGACATCGTCAGGCACATCATGAAGGCCGTCGAGTCTCCCAAGCCCTGCCGGATCGTCGAATCGCCGGAGTTCCGGCAGGTCCCCGGGGAGGTGGACCTCATGTCCCTGCCCATACCGCAGTACTTCCCGGAGGACGGCGGGCGCTACATCACATCCGGAGTGATCGTGACCGAGTTCGAGGGCAAGAAGAACGTCTCGTTCCACAGGATGATGATCATGGACCGCAGCCACATCGCGGTCAGGCTGGTGCCCAGGCACCTGTTCACCATATACAACATGGCCAAGGAGCAGGGCAAGGAGCTCAACGTTTCCATCTGCGTCGGAGCGAGGGCGGAAGTGCTCATCGCCGCGGCCACGCCCCTGGACTTCGGCCAGGACGAGCTGGAGGTCGCCAGCGCCATGTGCCTGGAAGGCCACGGGAAGCCCCTGGGGGTCGGAAGGTGCGACAACGGCATCCTGGTCCCGTCGGACACGGACTACGTCCTGGAAGGGAGGATCACGCTGAAGGAGACCAAGGAAGGGCCCTTCGTGGACATCACGGGGACCTACGATTTCGAGCGCCAGCAGCCAGTCATCGAGATCGACCGCGTCTGGTCCAGGAAGGATGCCGTGTTCCACCTGCTCCTGCCCGGAGGCTGGGAGCACTATATGCTCATGGGGCTTCCCAGGGAGCCCATAATCTTCAAGACCGTCAGGCAGGCGGTGCCCAGGGTCAAGAACGTCAGGCTCACCGAGGGCGGATGCTGCTGGCTGAACGGGGTCGTCTCCATAAAGAAGAACAAGGAAGGGGACGGCATCAACGCCATAATGGCGGCTTTCACCGGCCACCCGTCCATGAAGCAGGTCATCGTGGTGGACGACGACATCGACATCTTCGACGACAGGCAGGTCGAGTGGGCGGTCGCCACAAGGATGCAGGCCGACAGGATCCTGAAGATACCCGGAGCGGCGGGATCCTCGCTGGATCCCAGCTCCCACGGCAAGACCACGTGGAAAGTCGGGTACGACGCCACAATACCTGTGGGCGCGGACCTGTCCCTTTACAAGAAAGCGAGCCTCGAATGAGCTCGAAGGCGGCCCAGGAGAAGGGCCGCCGGCCCCTTACGGTTTGAAGCTCCCGGCGCCTGCCGGGCTCGAGAGAGATCCGGCAGGCATGGGAGCATGGCGTTCACCGTTTCAGCACCTTGTAGGCCACAATGGCCACTACCGCGAATGCAAGGGCCGCCACGGCGTACATCGCGATCTCGGAAACTTCGAAGCCCTTCTCTGCGACTGCCGAGCCCACTTCGGGCACGGTTCCAAGATAGAACGTCTTGTACTGGGCGCCGAACTCGTCTCCGTCGAACGTCTTGCCGTGCTTGACGGCATCGACCTCTCCGAAGACCTGGATGTTGTCGGCATTCGCGTACATGCGGACCTTCCCCCCGACCGTGTGCGGCTCCAGAGATGTGTGGTAATTGGCCTCCTCCGTCGATACCGTATATCCCCTTGCGAGGAAGATCGTCGCGATCCCGCCGCCTCCATCCGTGTTGACGAACATCGATGTCCCCTCTTTGAGGTAGAATGTCGGGTGCACATCGCCTTTCAGTATGAAATTCGACGAGGGCCCGTCCAAGTAGTATGATTGGCTGTCTTCCACATACCTGTACTCCTGGGCGCCCAGCCAATGGTCGACCTTGATGAGCGCGAGGTCGTCGTCCTCCGCGGCATCGGCCGATGCATGCGCCAAGCCGGCCACAGCGCAACTCAGCAAGACAGCGGCCAGCACCAGCGCGAAGCGGCAGCGCCTGCCGGTGTCTCCGACGGAGCCGCCCCGTTGTCCAAAACATGATCTGATACATCTCAAACGAACACATCCTACTGCTTCGTTCATGAACGCTGAGAACAGCGGTTCATCATGCCCCGAACAGGGTTCATACAATAAAAAGCTTAGACAATGCTTCAGATAGCAACAGGGCTGCAGGAAGCCTGCGCATACAGACTGCCATAGCATCAGCTGGCGCGCTGCATCGTTCTCGGCAGAATATGCTCACTCGGAGCAAGAAGGCATCCGATCCACGCCCCTCATGACGAGGCATCCCCTGTCTGTGAGGACGAGCATGTCGTCGGCGTACTTCATGTACCCGATCGTGAGTATCGTATGGACAGTTTTCGAGGCCTTGTAGTCGGAATCGACCATGTCGCGGGTCCATCCCTCGTACCTGCGGATGTCCCTCTGAAGGCGCGAAACGTACCTCTCGCCGCCGACGGGCTCCCTTTCCGGCTTGGATGAGAATATCCTGAGCCTAATGTGCATCACCATAAGTTCCTATGATGATTCCGTATATTAAAGAATCTGATGGGGCCCGGCACCTGGGTTATGCGAGGGCATGATCGGACCGGCGGGCGAACATCCCTCGGATTGTCTTAAAACTACTCATGTTAAGATGTTACAACCAGGATATATACTCGTTCTTGACGTGTCGATACGCCGGCCGAAATGGCCGTAGCGGGTGATAACACGAACAAAACAATCGCCATAGCATGCGTGGCCCTGATGATCTTCACGGTCACGTATGTTATGATATCTGCTGACGAGGAGTCCGAAGCAGACACCGTGAGATACGGCGTGCAGGACTACTACAAGATCAGCGGACAGGGCAGCTACACAGACAGCTCGTTCAACGGGTACACATGCATCTACGTCGAAGGCACCAGCATAAGCAACGGGGCCTTCAAGAACTGCGTCTCGCTTACCAACGTCAGGCTGGCGTCCACCGTGAAGACAATAGGCGAAAGCGCCTTCGAAGGCTGCACCAGCCTCTGGTACGTCGCCGGATCCGGCGTCACGTCCATCGGCAAATGCGCGTTCAAGAACAGCTCCGTCGGTTCGATCGATTTCGAGAACAGCCTGACGACCATCGGCGAGAACGCATTCCAAGGCACTTCCCGCCTGGCCTACTTCCCGATCTGGAACACCTCCGTCACCGAGATCAAGAACGGGACGTTCATGAACTCCGGCCTCCAGATCATAGACTTGAGGAGCATCACTTCCATCGGAAGCACCGCGTTCAGCGGCAGCAAGGTAGACCTGCAGATAGTCCGGTCCGACCAGACGGCCCTCCTTCCGGGAGTGTGCAGGCTCTACTGCGACGAGGATTCGCTCTTCAGCGAGACGGGCAGCCCGATCAGGCAGGTCACCAAGAGCGGACAGACCGTCACATTCATCCTGAGCGGGATGACCTACCTGAAAGTGACCGCGGCGAACGACGCGGAAGACCTGACAGAGCACCTGTACAACGTCCCCACATACTATGCGACATTCAAAGCCGACGGAGCCACCGACTACACACTGTCCTCCAGGCACATGGAGGTCCAGCTGCCCGAGGGGGTGGGGCTGGACGCTCTCATAGAGCTCGACTCCAAAGACCTGCCCTACAAGCTGCCTACAGGCGCCGCAGGCAAGCTGACGTTCAACGGATGGAAGATCGAAGGCGAAGACAGCTTCATCACAGAGGTCACCACGGCCCTGATGAGGGAGAACGGCGGGCGCATCGTGCTCGCCGCCGAGTTCGGCATGGCCGACCTGACCATGGATCATTCCGCCATATCCGACCGCACGGACGTCGCGTCCCTGCAGACCAGGGCCGGGTTCACCATCGGAGGGAAGTACCCCCAGCTCCGGGACGTCAAAGGTTACGCGCACGTCGGATGGATGGTCGACGGCGAACTGCTGGCGCCGGAGACGGAGATAACGAAGCTGGAGAGCCATACCGCCTTCAGCGTCTGGAAGCCCACGATCACATACGATCTGACATACCTGCAATCGGACGGGTCGGTGCTCAAGACCGTCCAGGTCGGGTACAACGAGACCATAGCCCCCGACATGAGCCTGGCGGCCGCCGAGGAAGACGGGAAGCGCCACATCGGATGGTCCGCGGACGGGAAGACGGCCGCAGACAATGTCAGGGTAGAGGGCAACATGTCCCTGAAGCCGGTCTTCGAGGACCGCGAGCTCTTCAAGGTGACCGTCAAGGACCGCGGAGAGGCCCTGTCTGTCACCGAAGTCTATGACGGCAGGGAGTACGCCTTCGCGCAGGAGGACCCGTTCTCCCCGACGCAGGTGTTCCTCGGATGGACGGGCGGCATCACCTCCGGGACGAAGGTCGTCGTTGGAACTGACATCACCATCGAATCCGAATGGAGGGACCGCGCCGCATACAAGGTGTCCTTCAAAGACGGAAGGTCCGTCGTGGCGACGGCCGAAGCGCTGGAGGGCATCCCCTTCGAGATAACCGTCGACGACCCTGTCCGCGAGGGCAAGAAGTTCAACGGATGGTACGACGAGAGCGACCACAGGTACGTGAAGGGCGACAGGTTGGATGTATCCGCCAATACGGAACTGTTCACAGAGTGGACCGACCTCGCCAAGTACTCGGTGACCGTCACTGACAGGGGCACGGTCCTGGAATCCCTCGAGATCTACAGCGGAGGGAGCTACACGTTCTCCCATGAAGCCCCGGCCGCCGAGGGCAAGGTCTTCGTCGGCTGGAGATGCGCCGGAGAGGAGGTCTCCTACGGGCAGGTGTTCGCAGTGGATAAGCCCATCGCCATAACGGCGGAATGGAGGCTGCCCTACACGTTCACCATCGTCTTCAACGACGGGATCGGCGGAGAGAAGAAGCTCAGCGTCACAGAGGGCAGCTCGATCGCCATCGATTTCGCCAACCCCGTTTCGCAGGAATCCATATTCACCGGCTGGATGGGCTCCGACGGAACCGTCCGCATGTACGGAGACGAGATAGCTCCCGCAAAGAGCATGACCTTCGATGCCCAATGGCGCGCGAGGGAATCCTACACGGTCACGTACATGGACGGATCGGACTCTGTCGGGACTTCCGAAGCGAAGGAAGGGCTCGGATTCGCAGTGGACCGGGATGCGGGAACGAAGACCGGATTCAGGTTCATCGGATGGCTGCACGGGGACAGGACCGTTTCCGTCGGCGATGTCCTGGACCTC
>CAVHMZ010000112.1:4188-8719 GCA_963637225.1 Segatella hominis | reverse complement strand
GGCTGACAGGCTCTTCATCGCAGGAGTGGACATGCTCGTGTCCACAGGAATCTACAATCCCGATCTCGGCACCTGCCTGACGATCGAGGAAGACGAGATCTACGAGGGCCTCAAGATGGCCCCGAAGAAGCTGGAGCTCGGAAGCGGCAAGGATCATTGCTCATGCAAGGCCCGTCGCGGGAATGCTCTCAGGAAGCCGATCATCCAGGGAGGCCCTACCGGAGCCCCCGTGTCCGAATCGATATTCTCGCAGATGATCGAAGCCTATGCTCAGGAGCCCACCCTCGACACGATCGTGAGCGGAGTCCTCGGGACCATCGACGGCCGCCAGGTTCTCACCAACACGCCTTGGGAGATCAAGGCCACCCAGGCCGAGGTCAACCACGTCCGCGAAGCGATCCGCAGGGCCGGAAGGCCCGGGATGTGCATATAGGGGCCCCAGACGCCGCTCACGTCCACAGGCCGTCTGGCCTCCGGGCTGGGCGACCAGGGGATGAAGTGGTTCGACTCCCACGAATGCTCTCAGCTCAACGAGCTCAAGATCGACATGTCCGGCCTGAATATGCTGGCCGGATGGCACGGCGCCGGAGACATAATCATGATCGAGCAGATGCCTATCATGGGGGGATATGCCGGCGGCATGGAGGAGACCGCCATATGCGATGTCGCATCCACTATGGCGACCTTCGCCCTCTTCAATGGCGACATCCATCTGGACGGGCCGATCCACATCAGGTGGGGGACGACCACCACCCGCGAGACCCTGAAGGTCTCCGGACACGTGGCGGCAGCGCTCGACTACAACACCGACCTGCTCCTCGGAAGCCAGTACTATGCCCTTGCGGGACCCTGCACCGAGATGTGCCTGCTGGAGACGGCCGCTCAGGCTCTTGTCGACACGGCGTCCGGAAGGGAGCTGCTCTCCGGAGTGGCGTCCGCCAAGGGGACGATACAGGACATGGTCTCCCCGATGGAGTCGCGCATAATGGGAGAAGCTTCTATGGCGACATGCGGGATGGAGGTTTCCGACATCAACCGCATCGTCGACCGCATCCTGAAGTGCTACGAGAAGAACTATCCCAATCCGCCTAGGGGGAAGAAGTTCCAGGAATGCTACGATGTGGACAACCTGGTGCCCACCGACGAGTACCTCGGCGTGTACGACTCGGCCCTGAACACCCTGTCCGATTGCGGCATAGATTTCTAATCTGATTGGATGGATGCATATCATGAGTTGGATTGCTGAGCCAGCTTATCAACGGGCGCGGTTCTAAAAATCAGGATGATGTACGTTCTAAGCCTGTCTTATTTATAATTATCTGAAAATATGACCAACAACCCATCCAACTCGGCGAAGCATCTCCGCAGATCCAGCGGCACCGCCATCTTTTTATCATGTCTGGCTAATGCACCTGCCAACCATTATATACCGATAAACCGAGTTTTTATCCAGTGGAGGGCGGTCCGGCGACCAGCGGGTCTCTAAAACCTAGCCAGCGGGGATCGACACCCCGGCCTTTCGCCATTCGATAGATCGGTTGAGATTATGGTAGGATTCACAGACCCGCAGATACAGCGTCTAATGGAGTACGGCGACCAGGACTATTCCGACACGGACTATCCGGATGCCGCGGAGCGCGACAGGCAGTTCGCGAAGCTGATGTCCAAGACGAAGGCGGCCAACGACGCAGGCATAAGCGACCTCATAGCGAACCCCCGCAGGCACGACCTGTCGGAGCTGGAGGCCACCATCGCCGCCAAGCTGACAGCCAGGGGTTTCATAGAGGTCCGCACGCCGATAATCATCTCCACGGCGGCCCTGTCCAAGATGACCATAACTCCCGACCACCCGCTGTACAAGCAGGTCTTCTTCATAGACGACAAGAGGTGCCTCAGGCCCATGCTGGCTCCAAATCTCTACGTTGTCATGAGGAAGCTCAGGGATCACACCGACAGCCCGGTCAGGATCTTCGAGATGGGATCCTGCTTCAGGAAGGAGTCCAAGAGTTCCCGCCATCTCGAGGAGTTCACCATGATGAACCTGGTGGATATGGGCCCCGCAGGCGACCCGACGGAGTGCCTGAAGACGTACATCGACGACGTGATGTCCGCAGCAGGCCTGGAGTACACGCTCACGAAGGAGGAGTCGGACGTGTATGTCGAGACACTCGACGTGGAGGTCGGCGGGATGGAGGTGGCCTCCGGCGCGGTCGGGCCGCACATCCTCGACGCGGCCCACGATGTCCACGAGCCCTGGGCCGGGGTCGGCTTCGGCCTCGAGAGGCTCCTGATGCTCCGCGAAGGCAAGAGCAGCGTCAGGAAGACCGGCAAGAGCATAACGTACCTGGGCGGGTGCAAGATCGACTGACCTTGAAGCTGATAAGATGATAGAAGAGATAATAGACAGGGCACGGAAGGGTGCCGTGACGGGAACGGATGATGTGACGGAGCTCATGTCCGTCACCGACCCTCAGGAGCTGGAGCTCCTGTTCGAGACCGCCCGCAGATCGAGGGAGGCCGTTTTCGGCAGGAAGATCTTCACCTACGGATTCGTCTATTTCTCCACATACTGCAAGAACAACTGCAATTTCTGCTATTTCCGCAGGTCCAACTCGCGGATCGACCGCTACAGGAAGCCCATCGAGGAGGTCGTCCGGTTGGCCGGCAGCCTGAAAGATGCCGGAATCAACCTTGCGGATCTCACCATGGGCGAGGACTCCGCTATGTACGCGGACGACTACAGGCTCTTGATAGACATGATCTCCCAGGTGCACGAGCAGGTGGGCATAAGCATCATGTCCTCCCCCGGGGCGCTCCCCGAGGAGGTGTTCCCCAGGATAAGGGAGGCCGGAGCCGATTGGCATGCCTGCTATCAGGAAACGTACAACCGCCGGCTGTTCGAGTCCCTTCGCGTGGAGCAGAGCTACGACGACCGCGTCAATCAGAAGGTCTGGGCCATGGAGGCCGGGCTGCTGGCCGAAGACGGCATGATGATCGGCCTGGGCGAGAACGTGCGGGACAGGGCGGACACCATCCTCAGGATGGGGGGCCTGGGCTGCCAGCAGATCCGCGCCATGACGTTCGTCCCCCAGGAGGGCACGCCCATGGAGGGCAACGCCGCCATGAGCTCCATCGACGAGCTGAAGGCCATCGCCGTCATGAGGATACTGTTCCCCGACAGGCTCATCCCCGCAAGCCTCGACGTCGAAGGGATAGCAGGCCTCAAGACGAGGCTGTATGCCGGCGCCAACGTCATAACATCGATCATCCCGCCCTCCAGGAACCTGGCGGGCGTGGCCCAGCACGAGCTGGACATAGAGAACGGGAACCGTTCCGTGGAACGCGTCTTCGAGATGCTCGATTCCCTCGGATACAGGAGGGCCGAGAGCTCGGAATACGTTTCGTTCCTCGATTCTCACAGGCCCGGAGGCGCGTAGGATGAGACTGTGCGTTGTGGGCGGTGCCCTTCAGGGCATGGAAGCGGTGTTCCTGGCGCATGAGGCCGGGTACGAGACCGTGGTCATCGACAGGAGGGAGTCCGCTCCGGCCCTGTCGATATGCGACGAACCCCACGTCATCGATCCGCTGAAGGACGTGGCCGGGGCTCTGGAGATATTCTCTTCCTGCGATGCCGTCATCCCGGCGTGCGAGGAGCTGGACCTCCTCGAGCTGCTGGACGATATGCTGTCCGATTCGCGCATACCTTTCCTTTTCGACCTCGACGCCTACGACGTGTCCTGCTCCAAGAGGGACTCCAACGAGGTGATGGAGTCCGCGGGGGTCCCGCTCCCGGGGCACTGGCCCGAGTGCGGGTTCCCGGCCGTAGTGAAGCCGTCATCCCAGAGCGGGAGCGTCGGCGTGTCCGTGGCGTTCTCCCAAGAGGATGTGGACAAGGGCCTGGAAATCGTCAGGAAGCTGAACGACAAGCCCGTCATCCAGGAGTTCGTCCGCGGCAAGAGCGTCTCGATCGAGGTCATCGGGACCGGAGATTCCGCGAAGTCCTATGTGACCACCGAGGTGGTGTTGGACTCCGATTACGATTGCAAGATGGTCCGCTGCTTCCCGGACATACTCGACGGGCCCGATGACGCCCAGTTCAGGGAGATCGGCGAGAACGTGGCCGTCGCAATCGGGCTGCGCGCCCTGATGGACGTGGAGGCGATACTCACCCCCAAGGGCCTGAGGGTCCTGGAGATCGATGCCCGCATCCCCAGCCAGACGCCCGCGGCGATCTACATCGCCTCCGGCGTGAACCTGCTGGAGGAGCTCGTCACGACCGCTCTGGGCAGCCCCGCAGGGAGGGAGCCATCCGGAGGCTCGGGCATCTACTGGCATCTGCATTTCAAGGACGGGATCCTGAGGACCACCGGCGAGAAGGAGTTCGGCAGGATCCGGGCTCCGAAGATGGGGTCTGGGCTCTTCGGCTCCGACCGTTTCATCTCAGACTACGCCCCCGGCGCCAGGGAATGGCACGGGACGTTCATGGTATCCGGGCCGACTCCGGAAGAGGCGGAGGCCAGGAGGCTCTCCG
>CAVHMZ010000112.1:0-4178 GCA_963637225.1 Segatella hominis | reverse complement strand
GGAATACGTCGACGGCGCCCCGGAGGTGGTATGATATGACAAGATTGACACCGGATCTGATAGAGGGAGTGCCCGACGACAAGATAGACCTGGACCAGAGGCTGCTGAAGAGCACCGGGAAGACAGTGAAAGGCATCGCGCTGGAGGCCGCCGGCCTTCCGGACGGCACGGATCTGTCGCAGTACACCGCCGTCGCGGTGCCCATCACATCGGGGATGGGGATAATCAGCGGGTTCTCCGCTTCGGTGGATGCCATCGTCAGGAGGCTGGGCATGCAGTGCCATGTCACCGACGGCACCGACGTTCTCGGGTTCTCTCAGGGGATCGACGAGGGATGCGACATCATAATGATGGCCGACGACAGGAAGTTCGTCGCCTACAACACCCACGAGCGCAGGCACACAGACAACTCATGGGGCACCGCCAAAGGGTACTCCGTGGCGCTGAAGAACGCCGCCGGAGGGCTGGAGGGGAAGGATGTGCTCGTCATCGGAGCGGGGAACGTCGGCACGTGGGCGGTCAGGTTCCTGCAGGAGATGGGGGCCAACGTGTCCGTGACGGACATCATCAGGGAGAAGGCCGAGAGGCTGTCCGCCGTCGGCGCCAAGCCCCTGGAGGACATCGCCAAGGCCATATCCTCGCACACGCTGCTGCTGAACGCCGCGCCGTTCATCATCCCCGGGGAGATCATCGCGGAGGGCTCCGTCATATCGAGCCCCGGAGTCCCCCACTACTACGACCAGCTGGGCCGCGGCAGGGCCAAGGCGATCATTCACGACCCATTGGAGATCGGCGCCGCAGTGATGGCCGTCAACAGCATAGGATACACCATAAAAGCGGAAAGGAAGTGACGAGATGAGGTACGGGATAGCGCTGGACATAGGGACCAGCGGGCTCAGATGCCAGGCCCTTGACCTGGACACGAAGGAGACGGTGGCCACCGCAGTGACGGAGAGGCATCCGATCCCCGGGATGAACGTGATCGACCACGTGAACTTCGCCATGAAGGCGGGGGAGGACGTGGCCAACGGCCTCCTCGTGGAGGCTGCCAACAATCTTCTGAAGGAGACGGGCATCGACCTGGCCTCCGTGGAGATGATCGCAGTCTGCGGCAACCCGTTCCAGCTGTCGCTGTTCCAGAACATCGAGATCAGGGACCTGGCCTACGCCGGTAAGAACATGCTGGAGTCGCTCGGCGTCGTGTCCCCGCCGCGCAACGGCGACATAATAGACGCGTCCTCTGTGGGCCTGGACCTTCCCAACGCGAAGCTGTTCATCCCTCCTGCGGTCACCCACGAGATCGGGGCAGATGCCATCGCCATGATGATGATGACCGAGATCCTCGAGGAGAAGGAGCCCTGCATCGTCGTCGACTACGGAACCAACGCCGAGATGGCGCTGGTGGCGGACGGGCAGGTGTACACCGGATCGGCCGCGGCAGGCCCCGCCTTGGAAGGGCAGGAGATCGAGCGCGGGATGCTGGCCGCTCCCGGGGCGCTGAGCGAGGTCGAGGCCGCCGGCAAGGGCTGGAGATGCTACGTCCTGGACGACACCATGGAGGCCCAGCCCGGAGACATCATAGACCCGGTGACCGGGGAGGTGGTCGAAGAGGGCCCCATGCACGGCAAGGCCGTCGGGATAACCGGGACAGGGGTCATCGCCGCCCTGGCCAACGGCATGTCCGCAGGCATCATCCAGACCCCCAAGATCCTCACCGGCGACGGGATGCTCCATCTGCAGGACGGTATAGACATCTCGTCCAAGGACGTGGAGGAGGCCGGCAAAGCCATCGGCGCGCTGCGCGCAGGGTTCCTCACGCTCTTCGATGCCGCCGGCTTATGGGTGGACGACGTGAAGAAGGCGTACATGTCCGGAGCGTCCGGCCTGTACGTGAACGCCAAGAAGGCCATGGAAGTGGGGATGGTCACTCCCGGCGCCAGGCACATCATCCAGTTCGGGAACACGTCCATCGCCATGGCCAGGAAGATCGTCCTGGGGGAGATAGGGATGCCCGAGCTCACGGACTTCGCCAAGAAGCTCAGGGCCACGCACTGCATGTTCGCCACGTCGGAGTTCTTCAAGAACGTCTACTCCATCGAGTACTCGCTGTGGTGCTCCGGCATGCCCATGGATCAGTACAACCCCATGATGGAGATCTACGGCCTGAAGCCTCTGCCGGACGCGGCGGATCCGTCGGAAGTCTCCGTGGAGCGCCTGGCCCGCAGGGACCTGCCCGACACCGAAACGTGCAAGGTCAGGATAATCAAGTGCGGGACGCTGCTGTCCGGCACCGTGGAGGGTTGCATCGGATGCAGGAAGTGCATGAAGGCGTGCCCGGAGAAGGCATTGCAGATCGTCCCAGAAGGGAATTCGGGCCATCGTGCGGAGATACAGTCCGACAGGTGCGCCGGCCTGGCCTGCAGGCGCTGCGAGGCCGCATGCCCCAAGTCGGTGCTGCACACATCCGAGCTGAAAGTGCACCGATGACGGGAACAGAGGGGCCGGAATCCCCGGCTCCCTCATTTTATCATTATGCTCGCGACTCCCCGGCAGGCTTTCAGCTCGGGGATGACTTCCGAAGGGATCTTGCCGTAGACCACGACCGCCAGGATGGCGGCGGACTTGTCGCCGGTGTCGTCCACCATGGCCTGCCTGACGGAGATGTTCGACTTGTAGAGGACGTTCATGATGTCTGCGAGGATGCCCGGCATCGTGGAATCCGTGGGGGTGATGATGATCGACGAGCATCCGATCTCCGGGGCCAGCTCGACCATGGACAGCGTGCACCTGAGATTCGAGAAGATGACATCGAGTTCCGGGGTCGAGGAGATCCTCTCAAGTGTGGCCCTCACGACCCTTCTGTCGACTCCGCAGGCGCGGCCGATGGCCGAATCGCTCTGCACGACAGCTCCGCAGTAGGCTTTTCCGCCCTCAACCCTGATCCCCTGTTCGAGGAGGAGGGCTGCTACCTTCTCCTGCGAGGGGAAACCCGAGAACTCGTTACCGAGTATGTCCATGCTCATGGTATTGTAAGGTCATTGATAAGCATTATTGTACATTAACCTATTTACGTCTATTTTTGTCGGACATTGATGTACATTTATCTAAACATAATGGATATTTTACTAGATTGGATGCTTTATCCATCCATAGACGAGATGATTGAAATCGGATGGGCGGAAATCCGCCTGAAGAAAAAATTATAATCTGGGCATCGATGGGCATTTAAGGTGCAATGATGCCGGACACCGACGAACTGAGGGGACAGATCGAGGCAATCGACGAGCAGATCATCGATCTTATCGCTACCCGCATGGAAATCGCAGACGAGCTCGCCAAGGCGAAGAAGAAGAGCTCTCAGAGATACTGGGACGAGCAGAAGGAGCGCGAGGTCATCGCGAGGTACCACGAGCTCTGCGAAGAGGTCAGCCTCTCCGAGCAGGAGGCCCAGCAGATCGCCGAGGTTCTCCTCAACATCTCCAAGGAAAGGCAGAAGCACATTTTCGATTGATCCCGTCTTGGGATCGCGTTCTCCGCGAGGCGCAGATGGACGGAAGGCAGACGCGCGAGTTGCTGGAGAAAGTTTCGAAAGGCGAAGCGAGCGTCGACGAGGCGCTGCTGGCCCTGAAGAAGGAGCCCTTCGACGACCTGGGGTTCGCGAAGATCGACCTGCACCGCGGCATCAGGCAGGGTGTCCCCGAGATAATCTACGGCGCGGGGAAGACTCCGGATCAGATCTCCGAGATAGCATCGCGCATGCTGTCCGACGGAGAGGGCGCGGTCCTCATCACCCGCATCTCCCCCGGAGCCGCCGAAGAGGTCTCTTCCAGGATCCAGCTGAGGTACGACCCCGTCAGCAGGATCGCCGTGGCCGGGACCGGGCTTCCGGAGAAGGTCGGCAAGGTTCTCGTCATCACCGCGGGCACCAGCGACATCCCCGTCGCCGAGGAGGCGGCGTTCACCGCCGAGTGCCTGGGGAACAATGTCGTCAGGGTCTACGACGCAGGCGTGTCCGGGATACACAGGCTCCTCTCTCATTCCGACGACGTGATGACCGCCAACGCCATCGTGGCCGTCGCAGGCATGGAAGGAGCTCTTGCAAGCGTGGTCGGCGGCATGGCCGACTGCCCCGTAATCGCCGTCCCCACGAGCGTCGGGTACGGGGCGTCCTTCGGAGG
>CAVHMZ010000111.1:0-6983 GCA_963637225.1 Segatella hominis | reverse complement strand
AAGAAGATACTGATCGGAGTCGCCGTAGTGGTGGTAGCGGTGATAGCCGTGGCCGTCGCATTCGGCAGCGATTCCTATGATTACAAGGCGCAAGCCAAGGAGAATATCGACAAGTTCGGCTACGACGCCGAGATCCGCAGCGCGGATGTGGTCAAGGGGACAAACGTCTTCGGCATGAGCATCATAAAGGTCACCGGGACCTTCGCCTCGGGCGGCGCGGAGCATAAGTATGAGCTGAACACATACTCGAGCCATGAGCCGTTCTCGCTGTACATAGACGGGAAGAGCTATCCGATCGAAGTCGTAGGCAAGTCATCGTACAACTATATCGTGTCCGAGCTGGCTCCTTTCACATACACCACGTCGTACGGCACATACACGGAATATCCCGATGAGGGCATGAGGTTCGTGCTAGCCGACATCGTGGTGAAGAACGTCGGATACACGAACGGGCTGCCGGTGAATGCGCCGGAGGTAAAGATGGTTGATGGCAACACGTACAGCCGCGACTACATGGCCACAGACCGCTACTCGAACTCGTACAGCTCTCTCTCCGATGTCACCGTCGCCGTCGGCAACGAGGTCCGCTACTGCCTGGTCTACCAGGTCCCGGAGGGAGCCGCAGTGGCCGGCGTGGAATGGGAATGGATGTACTTCGACCTCTACGGGTACGTACTGGACGAGAGCCTGGTCGTGAAGGCATGACTGCAGAAGACGAGTGCCTGTTCTCGGAGGACGATGAGGCGGACGAGTCCCCTGACGATTTGGCAGGGCGCATAACGCTCCTGAAGGACGTGATGTCCAGCTATGACCTTTCGTTCATGATGGACATCCGTGACCCGATATACATGTCCAAGCTCGGAGAGGCGGTCGGAGCCCTGGGGATCCGCCTGGAATTGTCCGCAGAGCCTCCCACGGTCATCGGGGACGGTCTGTTCGAGAGCATATCCCATATGGCTATCCGGTATGGGATGGAGGTCGCGGAGTACAGCTACAGGAGCGTGTCCTCGGACCCTGCCTTGGCGATGATCCTCGCGGCCCGCGGAGTGCTGTCGATGGCGTCTCTGATCAATCCGGTCAGAGGCATGGACACCAAGGGTGCTTTCGGGCTCACCATAGCCTGAACAGGCACCTCAAACCCCTTACCGCCTCCGGGCGGGACCATCACCGATTTTAACCCATTGCGCATAACACGGGGCATGCCTGGTTTCGACAACGACCTCTACCTCAAGACGCAGTCCGAGCATATCCGCGAGCGTGTCGGCGAGTCCGGCGGGAAGCTCTACCTCGAGTTCGGGGGAAAGCTGTTCGACGACTATCACGCCTCCAGGGTCCTTCCGGGGTTCATGCCCGACAGCAAGATCCGTATGCTGGAGAAGCTCGGTGAGCAGGCCGAGGCGATCGTCGTCATCAATGCTGAGGATATTGTCCGCAACAAGGTCCGCAAGGACATCGGCATCGGATACGACCTGGAGGTTCTGAGGCTGGTGGATTCCTTCCACGACAGGGGGATACCTGTCTGCGGGATAGTCATCACCCATTACACCGGGCAGTCCGCCGCCGATGCGTTCCAGAAGAAGGCCGAGGCCCTCGGGCTGAAGGTCTACCGCCACTATCCGATCGCCGGATATCCAACCGACGTCGCGCTCATCGCTTCCGATGACGGGTACGGGAAGAACGATTATGTGGAGACGACCAAGCCCTTGGTCGTAGTCACCGCCCCCGGCCCTGGCAGTGGGAAGATGGCCGTGTGCCTGTCGCAGCTGTACCATGAGAACCGCAGGGGGGTCTCCGCGGGATACGCGAAGTTCGAGACCTTCCCGATATGGAACCTTCCCCTGTCCCATCCGGTGAACATAGCTTACGAGGCCGCCACCGCGGACCTGGGCGACAGCAACATGATCGACCCGTTCCATCTGGAGGCCTATGGCAAGACCGCGGTGAACTACAACCGCGACATCGAGATCTTCCCCGTTTTGAACTCGATCCTCGAGGGGATCTTCGGGGATTCTCCGTACAAGTCCCCCACCGACATGGGCGTGAACATGGCCGGGTTCTGCATCAAGGACGATGAGGCTGTGCGCCGCGCGGCTCAGAACGAGATCGTCAGGCGCTACTTCTCGGCGCTCAGGGACCGCCGCGAGGGGAAAGGCGACGACGATTCCGTCCTCAGGATGGAGATATGCATGAAGCGCTCCGGCATAACTCCCGAGAGCAGGCCCTCCGTGGTGGCTGTCAGGGAAGAGACGAAGGGCACCGAGAGGCCCGTGGTCTGCGCCGAGATACCCGACGGGAGGATCGTCGCCGGCAAGGCGTCGCCTCTGCTGACGGCTTCGTCCGCCATGATACTGAACGCGCTGAAGGTCATGGCGGGGATAGACGATTCCGTCCTGCTGATCTCCCCCGATGTCATTCGCTCGATGCAGCGCCTGAAGGTCGATTATCTGGGCAACAGGAACCCCCGCCTGCACATCGACGAGATGCTCGTCGCGCTGTCCATCGCGGCGAACACCGACCCCGTCGTGGAGAAGGCGTTCTCCATGCTCCCTGCGCTGAAGGGGAGCGATGTGCACTCTTCGGTGATAGTGTCCGCTGTCGACGAGGGGCTGTACAAGAAGCTGGGGATGTTCGTTTCCAGCGAGCCCGAGTATCAGACGAAGTGCCTTTTCCACGGAGCATGAGCTCTTCCGCGGGATCCTCAGCACAGGATCCTGCGGACTTCCTCTTCATAATCTTCGAATACCCGTCCCGATTCCACTATCTGATCTCCGATCAGGTCCACGGACACAGAGTTGATGGAGTCCTCCATTTTCGGCGCCTTCTTGCCGATCTTCCTGAGGAACCCTTTCCCATCGCCTTCGAGGCAGGCGGACAGGTAGCCTCTCTGCTCATCATCGAGGGAGGATGCCAGCGCCGGCCATCCGCTGGCCGGGGCCGCAGGCTCCGGGGACTTCGCCGGCTCGGGATCTCCGGCCTCTTCGGAGGCCTCCACGGTCATGAGCTTCTTGACCGTCTCCAACGCGCTCTCCGCGTCCGCGACGGCGCCGGTGTCGATCGTGATGGTCGCCATCCTCTTGGACCGTTCTGCGCTCTCGCGCTTCGTGCGGACCGATGCCATCGACGATCTGGCGGCTCTCAGCATGAATTCCATCTCATCTTCGGAAACGCTCTTGGAAACTCTCGGGCAGCTGAGTCCGAACGTTTCGTTGACGGTGATTATCGCCGCCTTCACGGCGGCCGCGAGCAGCGTGCCGAGCTCGGTCTCGCTGATGCGGATGATATTGAACTGGACATAGGAGGGCCATGAGTGGATGATCTCGGGCATCATCTTCCTGTTCTCTATCTCGATGCAGCTCCTGTACTTCCAGAAGAGGCTCAGAGAACATTCGTCGAGGCTCTTCTTGTCGAGGGCATAGATCACGGCGTTCAGCGCAGTATCGTAGTCGTATCCGGGGTGGATGTACTTGTTCATGCTCACGCTCTTGAATCCGGACATCAGGGACATGGAGACATGGCCGAGAGGCTGCATCTGCAGTTTCTGCGAGAGGATGAAGTCCCTTTCCAGCCCTGTGGCATCGAGGGGAGGGTCCTGGCTGGTGAACAGGGCATAGTCTGTGCAGGTCTGGGCGATCATCCTCTTGATCGATGCGTCCTGCGAGGAATAGGCATGGTACAGGCCGGTCAGCACCTCCAGGCATCTGGCATGGTCGTCGATAGTCGCCACGGCATCTGTCAGCAGGAGCCTCAGGTATCCGCGGTCGCTGTCGGAGTAGGTGCCGTTCGCGACCTCGTATCTCCACTGGATGTAGAACCGCCTCTGGCCCCTGTCCATCTTGGAGGCATCCATGAACCACATCTTCGACGGACAGTATGCGGTGGCGTGCTGGGGCCGTTCGGACGCCATGTCGCTCAGCGTCATCAGGAGGCGCTTCGGGGCAGGCATCTTCCATGAGACGTTATAATCCACGATGATGCATCCTGTCATCGGGTACTCCTCTCCGCCGTCCAGCGTGGATGATTGATCATGATCCTCCTGCCGGTCGGGGACCCACCAGGGCAGAGGCCCCTCCTCCTCGACAGGCTCTTCTTCATCGTCCGGAGCATCATCATCCTGCCCGCGGTATCTCTCCATCTCTTCCGTGGAGACGAAAGTCCCGGCGAAGACCTCATTTGCGATGGAGTACTGATCGGAGCTCAGCAGCGACTGCGCATCCCACTCCTCCCTCTTCCAAGAGGGGGACACTCTGGATGCGACGAAGCAGGCCAGGCCTCTGACGAGGTCGTACCATGGGCGGCAGGTGCTGATGCTGATGGCCGTGAACGTCCTCCTTTGGGGCTGCACATAGTATGCGAAGCCGTCGAAGAGCAGGATGCTCTCCTCGCTCAGGCAGTACGACGGGTCCAGCCTGGACCCGCGCCCCATGGCAAGCTCTTCTTTGATGATGGCCTTGAAGCAGGCGTTGAACCTCTCTGTGAAAAGGCTCTGGTCGTCGACGCTCGACAGCTTCGGCATGTTCGCGGTCAGAGCTATAGCGGCAAGGGGCATGTCGGGGATGTCCTCGGACAGGACCGTCTGCGTGAAGGCCACGTCCTTCAGGTAGATCCCCATCCACAGGATGGATCCGTCCAATGGCTTCCCCAGGATCATGCTGAGGTCCTTGGCGGCGTTGGCCGCCAGGAGCATCAGCGTGTAGTTGTCCTTGAAGGCATTGGCGAGCCAGACCAGCTCCTGGAGCCCTTCGTCCGGCTCGGTGTAGGGGTCGTTTATGATCTCGCAGATCCTCAGCCACAGGAACTTCTAGTCTGCCGCGGGCACTATCCTGTCCCAGACAAGGGTCCTCCAGCGGAGGTACGATTTGAGGGTCCGGGGGCTCATCGAGGCATGGAACAGGGGGTGGTCCCCGACAGTCGTGACGTTCTCTTCGCACCTTATCCCATGATACTTGGCGATGTCGGTGCGGAAGCTGGCAGGGGGCTCGAAGTTGCAGTACCTGCTCCGTATCTTGATGCATTGCTCCATCTCGGCCTCGGATGGCGCAAGCAGGTGCGGATATTTCAGACCATTCCATGCTCATTCCCATGTCTGATGCCTTCCGGCCTCCTGGTCCAGCTTTAGCTCCTTTGCCATGCGCTTCTTGGAGAAGAGCACCGAATCCATGAAAGCGACCCAGCAGACCTCTACCACGATGGACGCGGCGATGGCGACCATGGCGAACCTGGCATCCGGCCCCATGACAGCCACGCAGAGCGCGATGGCGATTCCCTTGTTCTTGTAGGAGATCATCAGGATGTCGGTGACGCGCTGGGACCAGGGGATGCCCATCTTCTTCTCCGCTGCTTCGGAGCCGAGGCCGAGGCCGATGTCCCTGAGAGCGGCGATGGCCATGAACACCGCCAGGACCGTCGCTCCCGCAGAGCCGAAGTTGGTGGATCCGACGGAGAGCCATACGAGGAACGCGATGACGCAGTTCAGGACCACTGCCATGACCGTCTTGTCTATCTCGACCTTGGTGAACAGCCTGGAGACCACGAGGGGCACTCCGATGAGCTCTATCACTGTGACGACCACAGTGGTCATGTCCACGGTCTTGCCGAGGGTGATCCACACGATGAACGGGATCCACACCAGGGCGACGATGTACACGACGATCGTGGACCTGAGAGCATGTTCCAGATCTCCGCGGAGGATCAGCGACAGCGGCCCGACGGATGCCGCGAAGGGCGTGGCAGCCAGGAAGACGAGGCCGGGGGCGTAGGCGGAGTACCCGTCCACGTTCCTAAGGATGTAGTAGGCGACCAGCGGGATGGTGGACGCGACGATCAGCCCGAGCACGATGGCGCGGGTCACGGACCTGCAGTTCTTCACAGGATCCAGGTTCCTGTAGGGGATCCTGGACAGCGTCAGCGTGAGCATGCATGCCAGGAGGATGATGGTTATGTTGCTGCGGAGGGTGCTGTCGGACGCCAGTCCGTCGGGGTACCACCCCGTGATGTACTCGTTGGTGATCAGGGAGACCACCACCGCAGCGCCCATCATGAATGCGGTGCTGCTCAGGAGCTTGACGATCGTCTTCATTGGTGCACGCATCCGGTAAGCGGTATTAATATATTGACTAAAATTAAATTTTTAATGATTATCGTTAATAGATTCATCATCCACATACTCGATGATGTCTCCAGGCTGGCAGTTCAGGGCCCTGCATATGCCGTTCAGGGTGGAGAACCTGATGGCGCAGATCTTCCCGGTCTTGATGTTGGACAGGTTCACGTTGCTGATGCCGACCAGCTCCGCCAGATCGTTCAGGGACATCTTCCTGTCCGCCATCACCCTGTCCAGCCTGAGGATTATCGTCATGTCGGCCCTCGCAGCGTATGGTCGGATTCGTTCTGCAGGACGGATCCGTATCTGAGGATCAGCGCGGACATGTACAGCACGACGGAGAGCAGGATGCAGCCGAAGAACATGAACGCGGCCGAGGCCGGGCCGAATCCGCCGGCGAGCTCCACTGTTCCGAGGATGACCGCTCCGGCCACATAGGCCTTGGACATGGCGATGGCCCTGGAAGTGTTCATCTCGGTGAAAGGGCTGTGCTCCGAATGGATAGAGGCCATGATGCTCCTCAGCTCGCTCACAGTGAAGATGGCCAGGACGAATATCGCCAGGAGGCTGAGGTAGAGGCAGGCCCTCTTTGCGGAGGGCTCATCCGATGCCAGCCCCATGATGCTCCACAGCGAGTCTGCGGCCGCGTCGGAGAAGAGCGAGCAGGCGCCGAAAATGAGAATCCCCGCTATGATCGCTCCCAGGACGACTGTCCCGACGGCCATTACCTTCGAGCCGTAAAGGCATGCTTTCTTCAGTGTGGAAAGATCTCCTTTCATTGTCTGCTGATGTCCTCCGTGGGCTGTATGGCTTGATAGTGTTCAGATTCTTCCGGCTTTCTCGTCGGACAGGGCGAATCCGTCGCCGTTCATCACGGAGCCAA
>CAVHMZ010000110.1:6520-8193 GCA_963637225.1 Segatella hominis | reverse complement strand
GGTCACCAGGTAGTCTGCCAGGTCGGTGGCGTTGATCTGCCCCCTGCTGGTGACTTCCATCATGCGCTCGCCGTTGAATTTGGATGTGGCGACGACCTTGGACATCATCTGCGCGCTGGCGATGACTGTGGCCATCGATTCCATCACGGGGCGCTTGTCCTCCTGGAGGTCCCTGTTGTAGGTCAGGGGCAACCCCTTGGTCGTGGTGATCATGGCCATCAGAGCCCCGACGACGGATCCGGTCTTCCCGCGGACCAGCTCGGCTATGTCCGGATTCTTCTTCTGGGGCATGATGGACGATCCTGTGGTGTACCTGTCGTCCATCTCCACGAATCCGAACTCCTGGGAGGACCAGAGCACAAGCTCCTCGCACAGCGACGACAGGTGGATGGCGGCCTGTGCGGCGCAGTAGGCCAGCTCGGTGACGAAGTCCCTGTCGCTGACCGAGTCCATGGAGTTCTCCGTAGGCTCTTTGAACCCAAGCGCCTCGGAGGTCATCCACCTGTCGATCGGATAGGTGGTGCCTGCCAGGGCGGCGGCCCCCAGGGGGCACTTGTCCATCCTCCTGAACGCGTCCAGGAACCTATCCGCGTCGCGGGAGAATTTGAACGCATGGGCGAGCATGTGCTGCGCCAGAGTGACCGGCTGGGCATGCTGCATATGGGTGAATCCAGGCATGACGGTGCCCGCGCCGGACTCGGCGACCTTCACCAGGGCCATCATCAGCCGGTCCATGGCCTCCGCCGCTTTCAGCGCATCGTCTCTCAAGTACATCCTGAAGTCCGTGGCCACCTGGTCGTTCCTGCTCCTTCCGGTGTGCAGCTTGCCTCCGGCAGGCCCGATGGCCTCGGTGAGGCCGAACTCGATGCAGGTGTGGACGTCCTCGAGGGAGCGGTCCCACTCGAACGTCCCGTCCTGCACCTTCGCCAGGATGGCCTTGAGTCCTTCCGTTATGGCATCCGCGTCTTCCGCGGGGATGACGCCGCACGCCTTCAGCATCTTCACGTGGGCCAAGGATCCCATGATGTCGTAGAACGCTAGATTCGAGTCCACGTCGAGGGACGAGGTGAAGGCGAGGGTGGAATCGTCCATCCCCGCCGAGAACCTCCCTGACCAAAGGGCCTGCTTCAAGGGATCACTTCTTCTTGCAGGCGCACTTCTTCTTCGCGGGCTTGGCATGGCTCTTGGCGGCGGTCCTTCCGGGCAGCCCCCAGATGTAGATGAACCCTGTGGCGGACTTGTGGTCGAAGACATCGCCATCGGCATAGGTGCTCAGCCCGGTATCGTACATGGAGTAGGGGGACTTCCTTCCGACGACGGTGGCGCTCCCCTTGAAGAGCTTCATGCGGACGGTGCCGGTGACGAACTCCTGGGTCTTGTCCATGAATGCCTGGATGGGCTCCATCAGGCCGCCGAACCACAGCCCGTCGTAGCACAGCTGGGTGTACTTCTGCTCCAGCCCGCGCTTGTACTCGATGGTGTCCCTGGGCAGGGTCATGCCCTCCAGGGCCTGGTGGGCCTTGATCAGGGTGACGGCCGCGGGGCATTCATAGGTCTCGCGGCTCTTGATCCCCATGAGGCGGTCCTCGACGTGGTCGATCCTTCCGACCCCGTGGGCTCCGGCCAGCTTGTCCAGGGCCTCTATGAGATCCACTCCGTCCATCTTCTTGCCG
>CAVHMZ010000110.1:0-6510 GCA_963637225.1 Segatella hominis | reverse complement strand
GGCGACGGGCACTCCCTTGGCGAACTCAATCTCGATGTACTGGGGCTTGTCGGGGGCCTCCTCGGGGTCCGCGGTATTCTCCCAGACGTCCTTGGGGGGCTCCGCCCAGGGGTCCTCGAGGATCCCGCACTCGCAGGAGCTCCCCCAGAGGTTCTCGTCCCTGGAGTAGGGGCTCTCTTTCTTCACGATGATCTCGATGCCGTGCTCCTTGGCGTACTCGATCTCGGCCTCTCTGGTGGTGACCCACTCGCGCATCGGCGCGATGATGGAAAGGTTGGGATCCTGGGAGACGATTCCGACGTCGAACCTGACCTGGTCGTTCCCTTTGGCGGTGCATCCGTGGGCGATGTACTTGGCGCCCTCGGCCTTGGCGACCTCGACCAGCTTCTTGGCGATCAAGGGCCTGGCGATGGCGGTGCTCAGGGGGTAGACGTTCTGGTAGAGGGCGTTGGCCTTCAGGGAGGGCCAGACGTAGTCGCTGACGAACTCTTCCCTGGCATCTATGTATTCTGATTTGATGGCTCCGTTCCTGAGGGCGCGGGCGACGATGTCGTCTTTGCTGGGGGGCTGGCCGACGTTGATCGCGATGGCGATGACGTCGACGTTGTAGTTCTCCTGGAGCCAGTGGATGGCCACCGACGTGTCCAGGCCTCCGGAGTAGGCGAGGACGACCTTGTCCCTGCTCTCGGTCTTGGCTGCGCATTCCTTCTTCTTGCATGCTGCCATGTCTATCGCTTCCGCGATTTTCATCTCCTTATAATACCCTTGTTGTACACTCTCCGTTCCATCCGTCTGCGACCGCACTTGACAGGGGTTCGGGCGAGATTATGGACATACGGTGTCGGATTACAGACATGACCTTGGAGCCCGTTCTCCGGGCCGGGAAACGGCCCCTTTCCGCTGATTTCATGCATACAGGATGGTCAGAAACCCGTCTAAGCGTTCCTTGAGGAACGGTCTTCCGGCCTTGTGTCTCAAATCGAACAATAGCTTTTTGAATAGTTCTTCCGTCACACGGATGCAATCGCCGTGATAGACATGACCAGGATAGGCATCATCGGAGGAACGGGGTACACCGGCGGAGAGCTGGCCCGTATCCTATGCACCCACCCGGACGTGGAGATAGCCGCAATGACGTCCCGCCAGAACGCGGGGGCCAAGGTAGGAGAGGTGCACAGCTTCCTGGACGGCTACCTCGACCTGGAGTTCACCGAGCGCATCCCCGACGATGCGGATCTCGACCTCGTGTTCGTCGCCACCCCCCACGGGGTAGCCATGAACGAGGTGCCCCGCTTCCTCGAGAGGGGGGTCAAGGCCATCGACCTGTCAGGGGACTACAGGCTCCGCGACGTGTCCGTGTACGAGAAATGGTACGGGCACGCCCATACAGACAAGGAGAACCTGTCCAAGGCGGTCTACGGACTCCCCGAGTTCTTCCGCGACGAGATCCGCGGAGCGGACCTGGTCGCCAACCCCGGCTGCTACGCCACATCGATCATCCTGGCCTGCGCCCCGCTGCTGAAGTCCGGCCTGGTCGAGCAGGACGTCATAGCAGATGCCAAATCGGGGACGTCCGGGGCCGGCATGGTGCCGAGCGCCCGCACCCATCACCCGACTTGCGGGGAGACGATAATCCCGTACAGCATCGGGACCCACAGGCACACTCCCGAGGTGGAGATGGCGGTGGACCGCTTCGCCGGGTCGCATATGAACGTCACTTTCGTCCCGCAGCTGCTTCCCATAGTCCGCGGGATCCTGTCCTCGTGCTACTTCCGCCTGAAGGAGGATGCCTCGCAGGAGGACATCGACCGCATCTACCGGGCCCAGTACGCGGGGGAGAGGTTCGTCCACTTCGTGAAGGAGCCTTCGATCCGCGCGGTCGTGGGCTCGAACCATGCGCAGGTCGCGTCACGCGTCATAGGGGGCAAGGTCGTCTCCTTCGGCGTGGTGGACAACCTGGTCAAAGGCGCTGCCGGGCAGGCCGTGCAGTGCATGAACTTAATGCTCAACCTGAAAGAGAGCGCCGGGCTCGACATGCCCGGCCTGGGGGTATGACAATGGTAGAGATCATAGACGGAGGGGTGACGACCCCTCAGGGCTTCAAGGCCGCAGGCGTGCACAGCGGCGTCAAGTACCGCTCGCTGGACATGGGACTCCTCTATTCCGAGGTCCCTGCCAGGGCATACTGCGCCTTCACGAGCAACAACGTCAAGGCCGCGCCGGTTCAGGTGATGATGGAGGAGAACTCTCCCGTCCTGTCGGCCGTGGTCGTGAACAGCGGGAACGCCAACGCGCTCACCGGGCGCCGCGGGATAGAGGATGCTTACGCCATGAAGCAGTCCGTCGCCGCGGAGCTGAACCTGGACCCGAAAGAGGTAGGGGTGATGTCCACCGGGCTGATCGGGAGGTTCCTGGATATGCACAAGATAAGATACGGGATCTCCCGTGCCGCCCGCGAGCTCGATGTGGGCCGCGAGGCGGACGGCCTCATCACCGAGGCCATCATGACCACCGACACGATCAAGAAGGAATGCGCGGCGAGGGCCCGCCTGTCCGACGGGACCCTGATCTACGTCGCAGGCATCTCCAAGGGCAGCGGGATGATCTCGCCCCACATGAAGGTCCTCCACGGGACCACCCTGAGCCTGATCACCACCGACGCCAATCTCGGCCCGGACTTCGCGGACGTCTGGCAGTCCATCCTGGACGACACGATGAACATGGTCTCCGTCGACGGCGACCAGTCCACCAACGACACCTGCATCCTCCTGGCCAACGGGATGTCCAGATCCGCTCCGGCGGACCACGACCCCGAGTTCGAGGCCGCTCTCCGCACGGTCATGACCAAGATCGCCCGCACCATCGCCATGGACGGAGAGGGAGCCACCAAGCTCATCGAGGTACAGGTCACCGGCGCCGATACCAAGGAGGACGCCAAGAAGGTGGTCCGCGCGATCACCAACTCGCCCCTCGTCAAATCGGCCATATTCGGGGCCGACCCCAACTACGGCCGCCTGATGATGGCCGTCGGGAACAGCGGCTGCAAGTTCAACCTGGCCGATGTCCGCCTGACCATCAAGGGCGGGGACATGGAGGTCCCTATCCTCGACTCCGGAGCGCCGATCTTCCAGGACGAGCGCGCCGTCGAGGTGGTCCGCATGGCCATGGACAACAAGGAAGTGACGATCCTCGTCGATCTCGGAGTCGGGAACGAGTCCGCCGTCGGCTGGGGATGCGACCTCACCTACGACTACGTCCGCATCAACGCGGAGTACGCCACATGAAGGTGCCCGAGTTGCCCGGCCTGTACGTGCTGAAGTTCGGCGGGAACGCCATACGCGGGAGGGACGACCTCCTGCGCCTGTCCGGCGAGATAGCCCGGATGGTCTCCCGCGGATGCAAGGTGATCCTGGTCCACGGCGGCGGCCCCGAGATCTCCGAGGAGATGGAGCGCCGCGGCCTGACCCCCCGCAAGGTCTGCGGGATCAGGGTGACGGACCGGCAGTCCCTGGAGGTGGCGGACGTAGTGCTCAGGAAGCTCAACTCCGACGTCGTCGTATGCCTGAAGGAATGCGGCGTCAACGCCGTCGGCATGCCCGGGCATATGTGCTCGGTGTGCGTCAGGAAGCAGCCCATGAAGGTCTTCGAGAACGGAAAGGAGGAGATCGTGGACCCCGGCCTGGTCGGGGAAGTCTCCGGCGTGGATCCAACCTGCCTGATGGATCTGCTGGCGGTCAACGCCGTTCCCGTGATCTACCCGATAGGGAAGGACAGGGACGGCAATCTGCTGAACGTCAACGCCGACACCATGTGCGCCGGGATAGCCGCGCACGTGGGGTGCGCCGAGATGATAACGATAACCGATGTCCCCGGCATCCTGACCGACATCTCCGACCCTTCGTCGAAGATAGACTCCCTGGACCTGGCCCGCGTGGACTCCCTGATATCGGACGGCATCATATCCGGAGGGATGATCCCCAAGGTCGAGGCCTGCAGGAAGGCCCTGATGGCCGGAGTGGGCAAGGTCCGCATGGTGAACGGAAGGGACCCCGAATGCATCGTGGCAGACATCCTGGACGGAGTCAGCCACGGCACTGTGATAACGAAGTGAAGATCATGGATTTCAAAGAAGTCGAAGAGCTCAGCTCGAAGTACCTGTTCCAGAACTACGGCCGCATCGACCTGTGCTTCACGCACGGGAACGGATGCTATCTCTACGATACCGAGGGGAGGGAGTACCTGGACCTGGTCGCAGGCATAGCGGTCAACTCCATAGGATACGCGCATCCCGGATGGGTGGAGGCTGTCCAGGCCCAGGTCGCCAGGATGGCCCACGTGTCCAACCTGTACTACGTGGCCGAGCAGGCCCGGCTCGCCGAGAAGGTCGCCTCCATCACCCCGTCCGGCATGGACAGGACATTGTTCGTGAACAGCGGCGCGGAGGCCAACGAGGGCGCTCTGAAGACGGCGGTCCGCTACACCGGGCGCGGGAAGGTCATGGCGGCCCTGAACGGGTTCCACGGCAGGACCTCCGCCGCGCTCGGGGCCACGGGGCAGGAGAAGTACCAGAAGACCTTCGAGCCTCTGATAAGCCATGCCTACGAGTACTACGAGTACGGGAACCCCGAATCGGTGAAGCAGATGATCTCCAAGGATGTCGCGGCGGTCATCGTGGAGCCCATCCAGGGAGAGGGCGGAGTCCGCACCGCTCCCGCGGAGTTCTTCAAGACCATCCGCGACGAGTGCACCGACAAGGGCGCCCTGATGATCGTGGACGAGGTCCAGACCGGCATCGGGCGCACCGGCGAGTGGTTCGGCATCCAGAACTTCGGAGTGGTGCCCGACATCATCACCATGGCGAAGGCCCTGGGCGGCGGAGCCCCCATAGGGGCGGTGAACTCCACCGACGAGATCGCCAAGGTCATGACCCCCGGCACCCACGGGACCACCTTCGGCGGGAACCCGCTGGTGACCGCATCCGGATGCGCCGTGCTGGACATCATGAAGCGCGACCATCTGGTGGAGCACGCCAAAGAGATGGGGAAGAGATGGATGGACGACCTGAGGGCCGTCAAGTCCCCGAAGATAAAAGAGGTCCGCGGGTACGGGCTCATCATCGGAGCGGAGATGGACTCTCCCGAGACGGCTTCCGCAATCCAGAAGCGCTGCCGCGAGAACGGGGTCCTGGTGAACGTGTGCCACGGGAGCACCATACGCCTGATACCCCCGCTCATACTGACAGACGAACAGAAAGACCGGTTCACGAAGCTCTTCGCGGAGGCCCTGGCCTGAGCCGCCGGCCGCCCTCCGGGGCGGCCCTGCACACGGACATGTACTGCGCCAACTGCGGAGCCGAGATCCCGGAGAACGGGATGTTCTGCCCTCTGTGCGGGCACAGGGCGGCCCCTCGCCCCCGGCCGGAGGACGGGGCAGGCGCCGAAGGGCCGAGGCGGCGGGCGCCGAGCGTCAAGCAGATATCAGTCACCGCGGCGCTCCTGCTGTCGATCGTCCCAGGCCTGGGGGAGATCTACCTGGGCAATGTCTGGAAGGGCATAGGATTCTTCGTGATCGCCGTCGTCCTGCTGACAATCCGCCCTATATTCTCCGTCCTGTTCTGGGCGTACAGCGTCTATGCCACGGACGTCGATGCTAAGGCGATGGACCACATAGCCCGATGGCAGGTTCTCGGGGGCAGACAGCCATGTCTGCTCCCCGACAAGAAACCTCTTTTTGTTTCTTATCGAACATTAATATATCCGCAGAGTCATCACAGTCCCATGTCCAAAAGCGTCAGCAAGGAGAGCCTCGCCGAGAAGACCAGGATGTACATAGATGCCCATCCGAGCATCAAGGACTGCGTTTCGAAAGGATTGATCAACTATTCCTCGCTGGCTAGGATGATCATGAAGGACATCAGCGTGGACAACGAGGAGGCCGTGATGATCGCGTGCCGCCGCTACGCCTCCAAGCTCTCCGTGACCACCGACCACGAGCTCAGCATCCTGAAGATCCTGAAGGACAGCAGGCTCGAGATGAGGACCAAGACCTGCATCGTCACGGCCAAGAACGACTGGTCCGTCCTCCACAAGATGGACAACCTGTTCAAGGACCTCTGGAACGAGAACAGCATCATGCAGTGCGTCCAGTCGGCATCCGCGGTGACCATCATCGCCGACACCCTCCTGAAAGAGAGGATCATCGACACCGTCGGCAGGGTCAACCTCATCAAGGTGAGGGAGAACCTGGTGGAGATCGCCGTCAAGTCCCCCGAGAAGATCGTGGACACCAGCGGCGTCATCGCATATCTGATCACCAACCTCTCGGATGCCGGGATCAACATAGAGGAAACGGTCAGCTGCCACACCGACACGATATTCATCGTCGGCGAGTCGGACATGATCAACGCCTACTCCGTGCTGACCAAGTGCATCCAGTCCGCCGAAGAGACGATAGCCGCAGAGCAGTGACTCCTTCTCCCGGCCGGCGCCGGGGGCTTCCAGCCTCTCATCG
>CAVHMZ010000109.1:0-15446 GCA_963637225.1 Segatella hominis | reverse complement strand
GCCTTCGAGGGCGGTGAGGGCCCCGACGTACATCATGGCCTCGGCGCCGCCGATCCTCGCCTTCACGGCGCTGTACTTCCTCTCGGAGGAGAACTGTATCTCGTCGATGAGCTCCGCATCCGACTCCCCGTAACGCTCAAGGAGGGCCGTCATGGTGCGGTTGCGGCTTCCGGACAGGGTCGCGAAAGCGGACGCATACTTGGCGACATCCTCCGGCGGCATGAAGTCGTGAGAATGCTCGAACTTCAGCCTGTTGGTGGTGATGGTCCCTGTCTTGTCCATGCAGACCGTGTCCACGTGGCTGAGGGACTCGACTGAGTTCGCAGCCTGCAGGAGCACGCCCGTTTCGGCCATGCGGGCCGCCGCGATCATGTACGTCAGGGTGATCAGCAGGAAAAGGGCGATCGGGACGACATCGAGGCATATGACGAAGACCTCGAGGGTCTGCCCGAACGATTCGTGCGCTACGAAGACGGACTTGATGAGGGTCAGCAGGAACAGTATCCCCGCGATGAGCATGAGGATCTTGGTGATGGTCCCCGTCTCCATCTGGAGCGGGGTCCTCTTGTCCGTGATCTTCTTGGCGCTCTTCAGCATCTGATAGGCGTAGCTATCCGTCCCCACGGCGGTGGCCCTGCAGACGAGCTCGCCGGTGACGCAGACGGAGCCCGAGAAGACCTTGTCCCCCTCGTGCTTGCGGACGGTGCTGGATTCTCCTGTCAGGAGCGATTCGTCCATCTCCACGGAGGTGCAGGACAGCGCCGTGCCGTCGACGAGCGCCTGCTCGCCTGCACGGGTTATGATGACATCGTCAAGGACGATCTCGGACTGGTCGATGACCTTCTCGGCGCCGTCGCGGACGACAGTGACCTTGGGCCTGACCAGGAGGGAGATCTTGTCCAGCTTCCTCTTGGCCCTCATCTCCTGGACCGTCGAGATCAGGATGTTGACGATGATGATCCCGGTGGCGGAGACTGCGCTCAGGAGCTCCCCGCAGACGACGAGCAGCAGGCCGAGGATGAACAGGACGACGTTGAACGGGGTTGCGATGTTCTTGATCAGGATGTCGAGGTAGGACCTGCTGGTCCGCACGTCCGCATCGTTCACCTGTCCTTTCGAAACGCGGTCCGCAACTTCGTCCGAAGTCAATCCCTGCATGACATCTGCTTGCTCATATCCTATTTTAAGATTGTCAGGCTTCATTCGGCCTTGACCGTCTGTCCAGCTCCCTGTCGACCCTCTCCTTGATGGAGCTCATGGGCAGCGGGTCGAACTCGACCGTCTCCCCGAGGCCGACATAGTCGATGAAGCACTTCACCGGCTTATCCTTGTAAGTCCCGGCGGCGGCGTGGGCGTACACGGACAGCTGGAACTCGTACTCGGCCTGGTTGGACCTGTCGGCATCGGTCTTGTAGTCGTGGATCTCGACATGGTCCTCGAACTCTCCGATGAGGTCTATCCTCCCCCTCAGCACGGCGGGGGTGCCTTCCACGGGCAGGGCGCAGTCTATCTCGCAGCGGGCATCCGCGGCGCAGCGTATGCGCTCGATCACCTTGGCGACCTCGTCCAGCTCGGGGTAGTCCTCATCGGGCTCCCGGCCGTTGAACATCAGCTGGGCGCAGTCATGGATCCTCGTCCCGTACTTCTTCCCGCGGCGGGGCCTCTCGTCGGCCGCCTCTTCCATTCCGCCGGTCCCGTCCTCCAGGTTGAAGCTCATGAGCTCGTGTATCCCTAACTTGACGCGGGAATCCTCGTAGCCGCTCAGGTCGGGCGGCTCGGCGAGGCACTCGTCTTGGCCGATGAGGGCGAGGTCGCAGTCCGGCGGGCATTCTTCGTACTCTTCTCCGGACAGGTCCTTCATGAACTGCGAAGGGTTGGAGGATATCAGGGTCTGGTACTGCCAGGCCCTTGACATGGCCACGAACAGCAGGCGCCTCTCCTCGTCGTAGTCGGCGTCCTGGAGCGTCTGGGCCAGAGCGGTCCTCCAGGACTTCACTATCATCCTGTTGCTCTGACCCTCCGAGCCGAGGTCGGCGATGGCCTCCTTGCATCTCAGGCCGAGGAGGCCGTTGAAGACGAACAGCCCGTCGCGGCCCCCCGTCATGGGGATGTTGTTCCGGTTCACCTTGGGGATGATCACGATTGGGAACTCCAGCCCTTTGGACTTGTGCATGGTCATGATGGTGACGGCCGCGCTGTCTATGGACTTCTCAACAGGGTACTCGGTCTCGCTCATGATGTCGGACTCGATCATGGTGACGATGTCCGATATCGTCAGCAGGGAGCTGCTGTGCGCAGTCGAGAGAACGGTCGTTATCGATTGCGTGATGTCGTTCTGCAGGCTGTAGAACGCGAAGATCGACGTTATCAGGTCGGTTATGCGCCTGCGCTTCGCGTAGAGCTCCTTCCTCTGCCGGACTATCTCGGCGGGGATCGGGCTCTCCTTGTCCCTGATGGCCATGCACTCCGCCAGGGTGTACCCGAGGTCGAACAGGATGGGCATATACCCCCAGGGGTCCTCCTCGTTGTTCACGTACCTCAGCCAGGCCAGCACGAGCTTGCCCTCGCGCGACGACATTATCGGGATGTCGCCCTGATAGAACGCGGGGATGCCGGCATCGGTCAGGCATTCCATCATCTCCTTGCAGACGCGCTTGGTCCTGCATAGGACGGCTATGTCCCCGGGCCTCGCTCTCCGGAATCCGTCCTTGTCGGCGATCCTGTACTCGGGATTGGCGAGGTAGTCCTTGATGCAGCGGACCGCGGCGTATCCGACGTCGGGAATGTTCACGAACCTGACATGGGTGTTCTTGCAGCGCGCCTCGTTATCGGCCCTGATGAGCTGTATCTTGCTCCTGTCGATGCGCAGCTCCTCGTCTGCGGATCCTCTGATCTCCAGGCATCTGAAAGCGGAGTCGATGATGGCCTGGGACGACCTGTAGTTCACATCCAGGGGCATGGTCGCGACCTCCCCGATCCGGAAGGGGACGATGAGGGAGTCCTCGTTGAGGAACCTCCTGAACGCGACCATGCGGCCTTCGAAGTCGGTGATGTTCTCGACCGTCGCGTTCCTGAAGCCGTAGATCCCCTGCTTCCAGTCCCCGACGACGCACAGGTTTGGCTCCGCGAGGATCATGAGGCATATCATCATCTGGCAGGCGTTGGTGTCCTGGAACTCGTCGACCATGACGTATCTGTACTTGTTCCTCTCGCGGACCTTGGAGTTCCCGTACAGGGCGACGAAGGCCAGCATGCCGGTGATACCGAAGGTCAGGCGGTCGGAGGCGATGCTCTTCCTGACGTACTCGTAGTAGACGTCGTGGATGAACCTGAACAGGGGCTCCCTGTCCTCCGCTGACATCTCCGCCCTGATCGCATCGGCTGTGGCGAGCGAGAACGGCCAGAGGCCCGAAGGCTCCATGTCGCCGTTCTCCTTGTACTTCTTGTCGAGCTCCTCGGCGGACTTCTCCTTGCCGACCATGGACAGGAGCCGCTCCTCGTCTCCCTTCAGGACCTTCGCGGCGTCCATGCCGATCCATCCCTTCCTCACGGGGAACACGCCTTTGGACATCAGCTTCTCGATGATTCTGAGCACGTCCTTCGACCTGTCGCAGCAGATCGCGCCGATGTCCCCGTAGTCCTCTCCCCTCTCGGAGAGGAAGTCGTCGAAGAACGAGCGGAACCAGGCTATGTTCAGAGTCTCGTTCTCGACGATGGAGGCTCCGCGGGTGAGCTTCTCCTCTATCCCCAGGATCCTCCCCGCCTCGTCGGGGGAGTCCAGAACGACGGACAGGCAGAACGCGTCGAACGTCGTCACCCTGAGGCTCTTGGATTTCCTCAGGAGCCTCTCGTCGACGATCGACTCGAGCTCGGCCCTCACCCTGGACTCCATCTCGGCGGCGGCGTTCCTGGTGAAGGTCATCAGCAGCACGTCTGACGCGTCCACGTCATCGCGCTTGATGAGGTTCACGTACCTCTCGGTGATGGTCTTGGTCTTCCCTGTGCCCGGGCCTGCGTCCACGACCATCATCCCTTCCAGCGCTTCGGCTATGGCCTTCTGGGACGGGTTCAGATCACTCATCGGAATCGCCTCCTGCGGATTTGACGGCTTCTTTCATGCACGCCTGCCTGTACTCGCAGCGCCCGCAGTCCTTCCTCGGCGCCGCCGGGAAGCCTTTGCCGTAGTACTGCTTCACGGCCGCATGGTCCTCGTCCACCCTCTTGAGGAAGCCGTCGAGCACTTCGGCGGGGACCACGGCCGTCCTGCCGTAGCAGAGCACTCCTCCCGTCTCCGAAATGATCTTCTTCAGCGAGGATGCCACGGCCTTCCGGTTGGCCAGCGTGTCCTTGAGGCGGCAGCGGCAGAGGACGGCATATATGACCGCGGGGTCCTTGCTCCATTGGCTCGGGTCCACGCCCATCGCCGACTCCCGCAGGGCCGCGATGAGCTCCTCTTCGCGCGAAGCGACGGTCTTGTTGAACTTGACCGACCTTATGTGGTCCAGGAACCCTTCGTCGTTCAGGATCTCCGACGGGTTCTCCAGGACCTTGACCGTGACGATGTTGTCGCGCACGTCCAGGTCCTCCCCGGCGGAGGGGTTGTCCAGGAGGTAGAATTGCTTGAACTCCCCCTGCCGGCCCTCGGTGAGCTCGGCGGCCAGGTCCAGGTAGATAAGGGGCTGGTACTCCGGGATGTCCGCGGACTCGTTGGCGAACCCCTTCACGATCTCCGTCACGCTCTTGGGGCGGCCGGTCTTGTAGTCGTAGACGTCCCCGTAGCACATCAGGTCGAACTCCCCGTGCAGCGGATGCGCAGTGGAAGGATGGTCGCACTCGCAGCAGGAGCTGTACTCCGTGAACCCCATCTCCCGGAAGAACGGGTTCTCCTCCTGGCGGGTCGAGTCCAGGGGGACCCGGGGGATCCCCGCCTGGTCCACGAACCTGCGGATGTTGCGGACGGCCGAGGCTATCTTGTCCCTGTCCAGGGGGATGAGGATCTTCGACGATATGCCCGCGTAGGAATCGGAAATGGCATCGATGTAATGGTCCAGGCCCTTCTCGTCCACCACGTCCCTGTGGCAGACGCAGAACTCCGCGAACTCGTGGATCAGGTTCCCGAACTCCGTGTGCTTGTTGCTGTCGCTGCCCAGCGCCAGGCCGTACATGAACTTCCTGGGGCAGTAGCGGTAGTTGTTGTATGTGGATTTCGAGAACCTCTTCCCGAACTCGTCCTGGTTGAACTCTTCTTCCCCCTTCTCGGGCGTGTGCGATTCCACATTCTCTGCCCAGCGGCCGCAGACCAAACGGCCGCAAACGTCTCCGAACGTTTTGATGCTCTTCCCGTTGCCGCCTTCGGTGCCCATGTTCATCAGAACTCCGAAGTGGCTGCATGGGACGGCCTTTTCTCCGCGCTTGGTCGTGTTGACCAGGTAGGCCCTGCGCTTGCCCTGCTGTATCAGCGCTTCGAACCGGAGGGCGTTCTTGTCGGTCTCAGCCTCGGCGTCCAGATAGCGCTTGCCTGTCACGGGGACGTTCCAGTCCTGCTCCATCCCGAGATAGAGGACCACAGGCCTGTCCACATAGACGGAGTTCTTGCAGTCGGCGATCAGAACGCCGCTCTTCTCGCTGTCCGGGGTCTGCTCGTTGTTGGTCAGGTCGGCTATGTTGTCGACCGCGAAAACCAGGTCGGACAGGTTCCGGGGCGTGACCGCGGCATCCGTCATGCGCAGGTCCTTGAGGATGTTGAGCACGTGCATCCCCGAGACGGTGGGGTTGAAGGCGTCTTTGGCCTTCAGGAAGGTCATGCCCTCGCGGCAGATCCTCCTCATGGCCTCCCTGAGCTCCGAGCCCCTCTTTGTCAGCTCCTGCTCGCCGATGCGGCTCAGGAGGAAGTTGTCGTTCCCTCTCTTTATGAACCCGTTGTAGGCCGCGAAGAGCTCCTTTACCTGGGAGACGCGGACGGTGTCGTAAGAGAAAGAAAGGGTCAGAAAGCTGATGTAGTCCCTGATGGGGGCCATGTCCCTGACGGCCATCCTGTTGATGAACGGTATCTTCCGCCTGTAGAGGGCTGCCCTGACGGCATCGGCCATGGCCGATGACGCATTGAGGACGATGGCGTAGTCGTCGGGCTTGGAATGGTCGATGAGCGCCACGGCATTGTCGGCGATCTGGCGGTCGTTCCCGATCTCCCTGATCTCGCCGATCTCGAACTCCTCGTCGGTGAAGATCTCGATGATGTCCGCCTCTGGGGGGCAGAACCTCTTGTCCAGGCTGTCGAAGAAATCTATCCCCACGAGGGCGACGCTCTTGTCCCTGAAGAACGGGGACAGGTCGGTGTCGAACAGCCCCATCACCCTCTCGACGCTGGTGATGGCCTCGTAGGATCTGTAGACGCTGCGGGAGCTCTCGGTATTCAGGTACTTCAGCACATCGTCGCTGTGCCTGCGGATGTCCCTGATGTTCATGACCTCGCTGAGGACGTACCTGAGCGAGTACCCCGTCTCTTCTTTGATGACGGAGACGATCTCCAAGTCGTTGAGCGGGACGGCCTTGGCCTCTGCCGGCGCCAGGAGCCTCGCTATCTGGCGCGGAGTCATGGCGAAATAGCCCACCATCGGGAACGAGATCCTGCTGTTCAGCGCCGTTACCAGGGCGATGTCGCTGGATATCACCAGGTCGTAGCCTTTGACTTTCTCGTATATCTCGTCGATGCTCAGGGCGCGCTGCATGGCGCGTCATTGTCCGAGTGGTTTAAGAACATTTTTTCTAACAGTCCGACTTTCGGTGATACCATGGATGATGTGTATGTGGTCCAGATCGCCAGCACGGGGCCGAAGGGGCTGCCTTCCGATGCCGTGGCCCAGGCGGCTGTCTGCCGCATGATGGCTGACGGGTCGGACTTCGACACCGTGTACTTCGAGACGGTGTCGCTGGATCCGCTGGACCTGGGGAAGGACGCGCTGGACTTCATGTCCGAGTCATACGGGGTCAACGCGGAGGACCTTTACTCGGGATCCGATGCCGCTTCCGTCGCCAAGGGCCTGCAGGAGGTCATTTACGGGAAGGACTGCACCTCGTACAACATCGGCAACGTCTTCGGCAAGTACCTGAGCTTCGAGCCGTGGGACTGCGCCAGGGAGCTCACGCTGCTCCCGTCGGTGTCGATGAGGCTCGATCCCGAGCTGAAAGGGCCGCCGGAGAAGGAGCATCTGCTCATCCGCCGGGCCTATGATCGGCTCTGCCCGGGCGATCCTGCGGATGTGGGGGACGGGAAGAACGCCCTGGACCTGGCCCAGATGTCCGTATCCGTGATGATGGAGCTGAGGAAGGCAGGGTTCCTCCGAAGAACGATCTAGGGAGGGGCGGCCCAGAAGGCCTCCTATGACGGGGAGAGCTTCGGAACCGTCCCGGTAGGATGTGCCGGAATAATAATTCCGTATTTCGCATATCGTGATTGAAATAAGTATCGCTCGGTCCTTCACTGAACGGCGCCTACAGCTGGACAGAACTCCTGCGGCGGAAGCTCGGCGGCACCTCATCTGTACACGCGGGCCTGGAAATCGGCGATAGTCGTGAAGAGCAGGCAGCCGAGGAACATAAGCACATACAGTATCCACAGCGGCACGGCCAACGGGATCAGGATGATCGAGAGCGTAGCTGCGAGAGCGCCAGCGAAGACCAGCAGCCCGAGGATGAGGGCCACGTAGCCCCTCTTCCTCGCGGGATATCTGTAGATGAGCCCGAGGCCCAGCAGGCCGACGAAAGCCGGGATAACGGACAGGAGCAGCATGATCGTGCCGCTGCGGTCCTTCCTGCGGCCCGCATCGCCGGTTCCGCCCCAGTCGTTGCGGACCGGCTCCGGGTCGTTCGGAATCTTCCTGTAGCATTTGGGGCAGGTGATGCTGTTGCTCGGAACGAGCTCCCCGCAGCTGGGGCAGCGGCGCTCTGCCAATTCAATCCCTCCCGATGACGAATGCCGTGCACACGGCAGATGCGACAAGCTTTCCTTCTTCGGAGAGCACGCGCACTTCGTAGACTTCCAGCGACCTGGACCGGTTCGCCGGCACGCAGACGGCTCTGAGCTTTCCCGAGGCTGGCCTGTAGAACTTGACCTCCGATGACTGCCCTGTGCAGTCGTGCACCAGGTTCGCCGCTATGGCGAACGTGTGGTCCAGCAGCGCGTAGACCGCCGCCCCGTGGCCGCGGCCCATGCTGTTCATGTGCTCCGGGCGGAGCTGCATGGAGCATTCGACGCGGTCTGGATCGACGGATTCGATGCCGATGCCCATCTCTTCGGCGAACGGCGCTCCGAGCATGTCCATGACACGGTCGAGGGAGGGCAGAGCCGCCTCTGAGAGCTTGGCTGCGACATCTTCACGGTCCATGGTCCTGAATCGGGGTTCGGTAGATAAGGGTTGGTCATCTTCCCGCGGGCGCTCCGGCCGATCGATAGCAATCATCGCCTCCGGGCGTTGCCCGGCTGCCGCGTCGGTTTTAAGCACGGAGCAGATTCGGCATCACTGAGCAGGGGCAAGGCGATGGCAGACAGGATCATTATCCGCGGAGCGAAGGTGCACAACCTCAAGGGCATCGATGCGGACATACCGCTGGGTAAGATAGTCGGGATTGCCGGCGTGTCCGGCTCCGGGAAGTCGTCGCTTGCCCTGGGCGTCCTGTACGCCGAAGGGTCCCGCCGCTATCTGGATGCCCTGTCCACATACACCCGCCGCCGCATGACGCAGGCGTCCGGGGCCTGCGCGGACGAGGTCCTCTACGTCCCCGCTGCGCTGGCGCTGCATCAGCGCCCAGGCGTGCCGGGGATCCGCAGCACGTTCGGAACGGGCACGGAGCTCCTCAACAGCCTCAGGCTGATGTTCTCCAGGCTGTCCAGCCACCGCTGCCCGAACGGCCATTACCTGGAGCCGTCCATAAACGCCGCCGCGGAGAAGGAGCTCGAATGCCCCGTGTGCGGCGCGCGCTTCTCCGCTCCCTCCGCAGAGGAGCTGGCCTTCAACTCCCAAGGCGCATGCCGGAAGTGCGGAGGCACGGGGTGCGTCCGCAGCGTAGACCTCGGCACGCTCGTCCCGGACGATTCCCTCACGATAGACCAGGGGGCGGTCGCCCCGTGGAACAGCCTCATGTGGTCGCTGATGGCCGACGTGTGCCGCGAGATGGGGGTCCGCACGGATGTACCGTTCCGCGACCTGACCGATGGGGAGAAGGACATCGTCTACCGCGGGCCCGCGGTGAAGAAGCACATCCTCTACAAGGGGAAGAGCTCGAACCAGGCCGCCGAGCTGGACTTCACCTACTACAACGCGGTGTACACGGTGGAGAACTCCCTGGCCAAGGTCAAGGACGAGAAGGGGATGAAGAGGGTGGAGAGGTTCCTGAGAGAGGACGTCTGCCCGGACTGCCGCGGCACGCGCCTCTCCGAGGCCGCCCGCGCCCCGAAGCTCCGCGGGATCTCCCTGGACGAGGCATGCGCCATGACCCTCTCGGAGCTGGTCGGATGGGTCCAAGGAGTCCCCGGCAGCCTGGCGGAGCATATGCGCCCGATGGCCGAGAGCATCTGCGATGCCTTCCAGAGCACTGCCGAGAGGCTCATCGGCCTGGGATTGGGGTACCTCGCGCTCGACCGTTCCTCCTCCACCCTGTCGACCGGCGAGCGCCAGCGCATGCACCTGGCCCGCGCCGTCCGCAACCGCACCACCGGGGTCCTCTACGTTCTGGACGAGCCGTCCATAGGCCTGCACCCGTCGAACATCGCCGGTCTGACCGGAGTGATGCACGACCTGGTGGCCGACGGGAACTCCGTGATCCTGGTGGACCACGACACGCAGATCCTGAAGGAGGCGGACTGGATCGTGGAGATGGGGCCCGGTGCGGGGGCCGAAGGGGGATGCATCATCGCGCAGGGGACGATACCGCAGATAGAAGCGGATCCCGCCTCGCAGATCGGGCCGTTCCTCTCCGGCAAAGCGGATGCGCAAGTCCGCAAGAAGGCGGAGAAGGCCGACATCTTCGCCTGCGGGGCCATCCGCATATCGGCTTCCGGCATCCATACCGTGAAGCCTCTGGAAGTCGCCATCCCGAAAGGGCGCCTGACCGCCGTGACCGGGGTCTCGGGGTCAGGGAAGACCACGATGGTCCTCGAGAGCCTCGTCCCTGCCCTGGAGGCCGCGATCTCCGGCACTCGGATGCCCGAGCACATACGCGGGATCTCGGCCGGCGGCATCGGGCACGTGAAGCTCATAGACGCCACTCCGATCGGGATCAACATCAGGTCCACCGTCGCCACCTATGCCGGCGTCCATGACGAGCTCAGGAAGATCTGGGCGAAGTCGCCCGACGCCAAGGCGCAGGGATACAAGGCAGGGGACTTCTCGTACAATACCGGCTCCCTCCGCTGCCCCGGATGCGACGGCACTGGAGCCGTCAGCCTCGACGTCCAGTTCCTTCCCGATGTGGACATCCCCTGCCCCGGATGCCGCGGGTCCCGCTATTCCAAGGAGGCCTATTCTGTCAGGGTGGCCAACAGCGCCGGCGAGAGCGCCTCCCTCCCGGAGCTCATGGACACGGACGTCAGGACGGCCATCGGCTTCTGCAGGGACATGAAGGCCGTCAGCCAGAAGCTGCGGGTCTTGGACCGCCTGGGCCTCGGATACCTGACCTTGGGCGAAGAGACCCCCGGCCTCTCGGGAGGGGAGGCCCAGCGCCTGAAACTTGCGAGCGAGATGGGCAGGGCACAGGGCGATTCCCTCTTCGTGTTCGACGAGCCTTCGATAGGCCTCCATCCGCTTGATGTCAAGGTGCTGCTGGGCGTTTTCCAGTCCCTTCTGGACAGCGGCGCCACGGTCGTGGTCATCGAGCACGACCTGGACGTGATCCGCAACGCGGACTACATCATCGACATGGGTCCCGGCGGAGGAGACGCGGGAGGCCGGATCGTCGCCTGCGGGACGCCGGAAGACATCCGCGGGGATCCGGAGAGCATCACCGGGCGCTACCTCTGATGCCGCCGCACGGCGCTGCCCGGGGGCAGGCATCCAAACTTTCAGATACGCTCCCGCCTTCTCCGGAAACCATGGCGGAGACAGTGACGGTCACGCAGCTCAACAACAGGGCGAAGAACCTCATCACCGGCTCGCCGGCCCTGACCGACATCTGGGTGAACGGGGAGATATCCAACCTGACAAGGGCATCGTCGGGCCATTACTACTTCACCCTCAAGGACTCCGGCAGCGAGATCCGCGCGGCGATGTTCAAGAGCTCCCGCCAGAGGATCGGCTTCGAGCCCGAGAATTCGATGAAGGTGTCCGCTTTCGGCTCCGTGGACATCTACGTCCCCCGCGGGTCCTACCAGTTCATCGTCCAGACCATGCGCCCCGCAGGGATCGGGGAGCTGTACCTGGCCTACGAGGAGCTCAAGAAGAAGCTGGAGGCCGAAGGGCTGTTCGACCAGTCCCGCAAGAGGCCCCTTCCGAGGTATCCGCGCAGGATCGGAGTGGTCACCTCCGAGACGGGCGCCGTCATTCACGACATCATCATGACATCGGCTTCCCGCTTCCCCGCGGACATAATCCTGGCGCCTTCCATGGTCCAGGGCGACGGCGCGGCGGACACGATCGTAAAGGGGATCGAGCTGCTGAACCGCTGCGGGGCCGATGTCGTGGTCGTCGCCAGGGGAGGAGGCTCCCTGGAGGACCTGTGGCCGTTCAACGAGGAGAAGGTGGCCAGGGCGATAGCGTCCTCGCAGGCTCCCGTCGTATCGGCTGTCGGGCACGAGACCGATTTCACTATAGCGGATTTCGTCGCCGATGTGAGGGCCCCGACTCCCACCGGGGCCGCGGCGATCATCCTCCGCGACAGGCTGGAGGCTTCCGCCGAGGTCGACGCTCTCATGAAGAGGGCCGACATGGCGCTCGGAGCAGTCACGGAGAGGATGAGGCACCGCTTCCAGCTGGCCGATGCCAGGCTCTCCCCACGGAAGGCGCTGTCGGATATCGGCATGAGAGGCATGCATCTGGACGACCTCTCGTCGAGGGCCCGTTCCTCCGCCGAAGGCAGGATGTCCGCTGCGAGGCGCCGCTTCGACGTGGCCGATGCCAAGCTGTCGCCGGCATCCGCATTGGACCGCATCGGGTTGATGTCCGGATCGGTCGAGAACTCATATCAGCGCATCGAGTCCTCCGTCTCCAGGAGGATCGATGCCCTCGCAGCCCGCTTGGAATCCGCCTCGGGCAGGCTGTCCGCATTGGACCCGCGCAACGTCCTGTCGCGCGGATACGGCATGGTGACGTCGGCCGACGGCGCCGTGGTCACATCCGTGTCCGGCCTGAAGGAAGGGTGCGCGGTGCGCATAGGCTTCCGGGACGGGAGCGCAGAGGCGGAGATAAAGGAGGTATCGAGAGATGAGCGAGTACGAGGACAAGGTTGCGCAGATGGGGTTCGAGGAGAGCATGGAGGCCCTCGAAGAGCTGGTGAAGAAGCTTGAGGACGGCGGCATAGACCTGGACGAGAGCCTTGAGATCTACGAGCAGGCTGTGGTCCTGAGGAACCACTGCCGCAGCATTCTCGACGAGAGCGAGCGCAGGATCAGGAAGATAATCGAGACCGCCGACGGGATCAGGGAAGAGCGCTTCGACTCGGAGCGAGCCTCAGACCAGCAGCCAGAGGCTCAGCGACCTCTCGGCCGCCCAGGCAGAAGTATCTTTGTAGAGTTCGGTCCCCCGGAAGCATTCGTCGGAGAAGGCCAGCCTGAGGGCCCCTCCCAGCTCGCCTTCGCCGAGGGACCTGCCGTTGAACGACCCGAAGCTGCGCCGAAGCCCGATCAGCAGGATGTCCACGGCATCATGCCCGCGGACGGCGAGCCACGGGTCTCCCAGCTTCTCGGCTTCTTCCGACAGCCTCCTGAGCAGGGCCTTCCTGCTCATGCGGCATTGCCTTGAATTGAAGATCACGGCCTCCACCATCCTGGACGCGTTGAGCGCCAGGCTCCTGGAGTCTATGAAGTCGCAGAAGGGCAGGTTTTTGAAGCACAGCCCCAGCCCCTCCTTCTGAGATACGTGCATCAGCAGCCCTATGGGGTATCCGGAAGACACGATGCAGTCCCTGACAGGGCCGAAATCCTCTGTGAACGACAGCAGGCCGGCCTGGTCGGCGTACTCGTCCAGGACATCCTCAAGGGCGTTGCTGCGGATGAGCATCATCTCCAGGTCCCTGAAGTCCGTCTGGAAGAGGGGAGGCTTCGCTTCCTTCCCGTCGATCCTGTCCAGGTCCGCATCGGTGATTCCGATGACCTTGCCGTCCCCGCGATCGGACTGCATGCATCTGACGGCGCCGCGGACGTTGTCCTTGGAATGGGCCTCGATAATCTTTACCGAGCCTTTGTCGATGAACTTCTCGTAGAGCCTCTCGTCGGTGACCCCCTCGACGACAAGGTACACTCCGTCGAAGGCCGAGCGCTCCATCGACATCTGGTTGCAGATGTCGCTGGCGGTCAGGTACTCGCGCATCTGCGGGCCTCAGCTCCCTGGCCCGGTCCCACATGTCGTGGATGACCTGGGGGGAATGGGTGGCTACGATCATCTGGAGATTCCTGACCCTGCAGATGTCCAGGAAATACTTGCCGAGCATCTGCTGCCAGGACACGTGAAGGGAGAGCTCGGGCTCGTCGATGATGACGAGGGACCCGGGGTCCGCATGGAACAGCAGGGCGTAGAACATGATGAGTATCTCCTTCTCTCCGGAGGAGAGGTCTCTGATCATCAGGGACGACCCGTTGTCCATGGCGATGGACGCCCTGCCGGACTCGGATATGGCCAGGGTCTTGTTCAGGAAGATCTCGTTTACGATGTCCTTGTAGATGATAATGGACTCCGCCAGCAGGTAGTTCCTCTCCACGTAGTCGGAGATGGAGGCGGCCAGCCGGGCGTAGCCTTGGCGGTCCTTGCTTATCTCGTACCTGGACGGCGGGAACTTCATCCCCGCGGGGATCTCAGGCTCGAAGCCGGCATCCCCGATGAAGTCCAGCTTGGCCTTCAGGTCCTTGGACCAGAACTCCAGCTCTCCGTCGGAAAGGTCCCTGACGAGCTCCGGGTGGGGCTCCAGGGCGCTGTGCTGGACGGAGTACCTTATGTGCTCGTACAGCTCCTGGGCGTAGGTCTCCAGGGTCGGGGACAGGTGGCCGTCCTTCTTCCTCTGGGCCAGCCTGTCGGACGGGATGTAGACGACCTTGCAGACCTCGGCCATCTCGTCTGGGCTGAGCGGGCTCTCGAGCTCGTTCTTCTGCATCTGGACCCTGAGGTCGCCCTTGTCGTTCTCGATAATCATGACGGTGTCGTCGTCGAATCCGATGTCCATGCGCTCGAACGGCGCCTCGGAGAGGGCCTTGACGTCTCCCCTCAGGGCGGCGTTGACCATCCTCATGATCGTGCTCTTGCCCATGCCGTTCTGCGAATGGATGAACGTGAGGGGGCGGCAGATGTCGAGGTCGTAATCGTACTCGTCGAAGAGCTTCTGGATGCAAAGGGATCTGATCATCATGGGCTTGGCTGCGTAATCGCCTTCAACGTATATTATGGCCGCATAGCCTCGGCCCTTTTGCAGGAAGGCGGCGAATGGGAGTCTGCAAGGCAGCATCGGGATCGAGGCGGGGGTCTATGAACGGCAGTCATGAATCGGGACGATGTCTTGGATGGGCTCTGTTCCGGTGACTCGAGAAGAGGCGCGGCGGGAAGTTCGCCGTCCGACCGGCAGGAATTGATAAAACATAACTTTTTAGGTATAACTCTACGAATGGCGCGCCCGGCATTGCGCAAAATGAGGGATGCCGCCGCCATCACGGGCACTCTTTGGCGGCAGTTCGGATCGGAGCGATGGGAGGATGCGTCGCCGAACCCTGCGATCGCCTCGTTTCAGGCAATCCCCAGTACCAGCCCGGAGCTCCTTCCGAATCGCCGGCGAATCCTTCGGCCGTATGGCCGATCTTACGTATGCGATGGTTGACGAGCCCCTGTGCCCTGAGGATCCTGCCCATCTGCATATTCGTGTAGGTCACGCCGTATGATGCGCTGACGTAATCGACGACGGCATCTGTGCACATCCCCCTGCCTAAGACGTGCTCGGCGACATCGGCCTTCTGCTCTTTGCTCAGCTTCGACGGCGCTCCCCCGTCGAAACGCGGCATCAGGCCGTTTATCCCGTCTTTGTTCCATGCATCCTGCCAGTTGTAGCAGCTCTGGCGGTTCACGCCGAGGATGTCCGCTGTCTCGGCTATGGAGTAGCCCTTGTAGCGGAGGCGGACCATCCTCAGCCTCGTGATGATGCGCTCCCTTTCGACAGAGGTCATGTCGGGGAAGTCTTTGTCGATCCCGCCTCTGATCTTGGATTCGAGCTCATCGAGCGGGATGTGCCTGACGATTGAAACGTGCTCGGTATTGGTC
>CAVHMZ010000108.1:0-2640 GCA_963637225.1 Segatella hominis | reverse complement strand
CGTCTCCGGAGCGATCGTGTCCGAATCAGCCTTCTTCATGTCCCCTATCAGCGTGACATCTGAGACCACAGTGCTCTCGTTGCGGGCCAGCGACCTTACGAGCATATGCATTTTGGCCCTGTTCCGCATCTTCCCGTCAAGGGCGCATGCCTCTTCGACCGCAGCTTCCAACAGATTGTCTGAATTCATCCTCGGATCGACCTTTCCTGAGAAGATCACTCTGGGCCAGCCCCCTCTGACCGTGTATCCGACCAAGGTCCTCAGCTCTACATCGCCGCAGTCTATCGTGTCCAGCTCTCCTCTGAACAGTCCGGCCAATGATACCGCGCCATCGGAATCCCCTGCCTCGTAAAGGGTCATGCTGCGCATCGTCAGCGCGGAAATCCTTCCCGCCCCGCTGTGGATATAGGAATCCCTCGACGGCATCGAAGAGCCTGTGAGGATGTACCTCCCTTCCGCCGGGCGGGTGTCTACATCGTTGCGTATGATGTCCCATAGCTTCGGGAACTCCTGCCATTCATCGATGAGATGCGGGCTCTCGCCATCAAGAGCCTTCATTATGTCGGATGCCAGGATGTCCCTGTTGGCCACAGGCCCTGTGTAATCGGTTATCTTCATCTCGCTGTTGGCATGATTCTCTGCTGTCCAGGTCTTGCCGACCCATTTCGGCCCTTGTATGCATACTGCTCCGAACGATTGGAGATGCTTGTCCACCGCGGCATCGATCAGCCTCTCGCGATATCCGTTGGGCCTCAAGGTCATAGATATCGGATTCACTGGTTGATATTAATACATATCTTAAGGAAATCCTTCATCTCTATTCAGGAAATCCTACAAGTAGTTTAAGGAAATACTTCAACTCAACTAATGGATGCTATTTTGCAACTGAGTCGCAGCCCTTGTATTCCTTTGCAGACTCCGATTGTCCATGTTCAGGTCCGGAATGGGAACTGCCGAAGAACAGGTTGACGCGGAAGACGGCACGGAACACCATTACAACCCTGTCACCACGCGTGCGATCCGCCGGGCAACAGGCTGTTGAGAAGGAATTCCAGACTATACGGGGCGCGTTCATTCAACCGTTCTGGAAACAGGCAAGCGTATGCTGTGCCGGAGACATCCCGTTTCAGGAAAGATGTCAGGCTCATGAGAAAAAGGGGTGCGGACATCGGAGCTCTAAGCGGCCATCGACACCATCGCTTCTGAACGGGAGCTCCCGCCTTCCTTCACGGATCATCCTCTCCAAGGAACGTACAACAGGAACCGCAAATGCGACATCAGACCGGATAGGCTGCTCATATACCGTCTGGAAAAGGATGACTTGATCCTTCTGACCGTTAGAACCGGGTCCCACGCTGACTTGTTCCGACGTGCCTATTCGCGAACCACCAGAAGCGTTGTTCTTGTTCCGTTCCGTGCTGGCGTGACCTTCTTCTCGAAGACTGCGGTCGGGTAATGGCCCCCCATTACATGGAAGCCCTTGCTCAAATCCGATGCAAATCGATGATGACCCGTCGGGACAGAATGCTGCGTCGCATCCACGATGAAGACCCCTAAGGATCGAGAAGGCAACGGACGGATCGTTCGCGATCGCAGCATGATTGATATCTGATAGAGAGCCGGATGAACTGTTCGATGCATGGGCCGGAGAAACGACATGAGCAGAACGACGATCATGTCGGTCGGACCCAGATTCCCTGTGATTCCTGGTCGTAAGATCTACCGGAACCAGATCTTTTTCGTCATATCTGTAAGTCAGGACCCAATCTCTGCGTCTGCCTTGGACGAGACATTCCAACCTGCCATCCGGATCTCCTTGTATCTTGTGCGGTTTACAGCTCTCGGGCGGCATATAGCCATAGCGGAGCATCAGGATGATGGAATACAATTGCCCCAGATCCGCGCCGCGCTTAGCCATCCTTTCCCGGCCCTTGACATATTCGGGCATCTCGATAAGCCCATACTTCGCTTCACCGTGCAGATCATTTCCGACAGGCCGAGGGTTCTTAAGGCTCATGTAGCTGAGGAATTCCGGATCGGTATACAAGCTACGACCTTCGCTGATTATCGTGTTGACCGGTTAAGCTTCGTAACGTGCATCATCGTTCAAGACATTCCTTGAACGACTTTTGGAAACCCTTTTCCAAAATCCCATAAGGTTGCTATCTTGTATGACTATTAACCCGCTGCGCTCCATGACCCACGTCGATGAAGAGATCGCAAGTGCATGCAAGCCCTCATCATCGCTGAATGCAAGGAGGCTTTCTGCAACTTTACCGATCTCGGAAACGCCGAGTTCGTTCACCGAGCCACTAACCGATTCTCGAAAGAATCAGAAGAACAACAGTAGAATGGATTGTAGCCAAGGGCGTAAACGCCCCTGGCTGGGCCTAGTCACCTAGGCTGGTGTTATCGAGCAACAGCCGAGCTTTCACCCGCCTGCCTGAACTCATCAGAGCCATACCAACATCCAGCAGCTACCGACGCCTCAGACCGCCTCGCACCGAAATGCGACGCAACCCAGAACAAGCGTGCTAACACGCCTGCCAACGCCGACCCACCGCACTGCAAATCTCTCTGCCTTGCGATGCCTGCCGTATCCAGCTGCAGGGGGACTCGAACCCCCGACCTCCCCATTTC
>CAVHMZ010000107.1:0-2824 GCA_963637225.1 Segatella hominis | reverse complement strand
GGATTGCTCTCCGCGTAGGCCCTGAACCTGTTGGCGAACTCGATGCAGAACACCAGGAACATATCGGCCATCTCGGGGTATGTGATGTCCGCATTCGGGACGCCGTCCGCGCCCGGCAGCGCTCCCTGGCGGAGCGCATACGTCTTCTCCACCGTGCCGCGTTTCTGCCTGTAGTCGACGACCTCCAGCAGGCCCGACCTCTCCATCTTCGTCAGGAGACGGTACATGGTGGAGCGGGGAACGTCCGGATTCCGGTCGCAGAGCTCTTTGACGGTGATGCGCTTGGCCCTGACCGTGTCGAGGAGGATCCTGCTCATGCGCGGGTCGACGAATATCTCCATCAGCCTATCGTCCATGATATGGGATTATTCCAAGAATGAGATAATTCCTTCGGACGCGTCTCAGGCGTCAGGCAGGCGGCTATCGGACGAAACTGGGCGCCCGGGTGCGAGACGCTGTAATCGGAACCGGCGGAACGCTCCTCCGACACCAGGATCACGGTGCACTCGGCGTTCTTGATCACGTGGTCCGAGACGCTTCCCAGGAAGAGCCTGTCCAGGGAGGACCTGTTGGACCTCCCCACGATGATGGTCTCGCAGTAGAACCTGTTGGCCACGTCGATGACGGTCTCGTCGGGCTTACCGACCTCGATCAGCGAGTGGACCTGCACCCCTTGGGCAGACGCCTTCTTCTGAGCGGCCTCCATGTACTCGCGGACAGCCGGATCGGGGTCTTCCGGATCCATCTGCTCCTTGGTCACGACTGTGAGAACGTAGAGCGGCTCGTTGAAGTTGACGGCATATCTGATAGCGTATTCCAGAGCACGTTCGCTGCTCTGTGCGCCGTCGTATGCCAGAAGTGTTGTCATAGCATCGTTGGACTGATGTTGCTGGCTATAAAGATTGCCCCGGACGGAGCATCGGCATTCAGAATCGGGAAGAAGGAAGAAGGAAAAGGTTTCCCGGGCGGGACAGAGTGGACCGCCCGGGTTCAGCATCTCTCGGACAGCCTTCAGAGGTCGTAGCTCTTGGGGTTGTACAGGGGGACGGAGTCCTTGAACTCCTTGACACAGTACTCGTAGAACTTGTCCGTGTCGTCGGGGAGGGCCTCGAGCTTCTTGATGATGTCCTGGAGGGTCTCGAGCTGCTTGTTGGTCAGTCCGAGCTCTTTGCTCTCGTATCCCTGGAGGACGATCTTGGCTCCGGTCAGTCCGGCGGCCTTGGCCCTGAGGTACAGGTCGTTCCCGTTCTCGGCGATGGCCTTTCCGACCATGTATGCGTGGTCGTAGGCGAGGACGTATCCCTCGGGCCCCCTGGTCCTGTCGGTGTACATGTACAGGTCCCTGAGGGTCTTCTCCTGGTGGAGCTGGATCGCGGTGTTCATCAGAGCGGACTCGTAGGCGATGGATCCGAACCAGCACTGGACGGATGTTCCGCCGAACTCGGGGTGGTACTCGACGGACTCGTTGGACCACAGGTCGCAGCACTGGGCGATCAGGTTCCCCTGCAGGTCGCAGTGGGCGCACTGGCAGTTCTTCCCCTCCTGAGCGGTGGGCTTTCCGGCGACGGCTTTGCAGATGACTCCCTCGTATCCGCAGTCCTTGTCGGGCCCGACTGCACCGGACTCCCAGGCGGCCAGGGTCCTGGCTGCGGAGATGCACCTGGTGACAGCGGAGAAGGTCTTCTGGACATCGTTGTCCAGGAACCCGCCGGCCATGAACATGGAAACGTTGGCTCCGGAGCAGTTCGTGTCTCCGCCGGCAACGGCCTTGTGCTTCTTGGCGATGTTGGCGAACTCCTGCCAGATGTAGGTCATGTCGATGGATCCGAGGTATCCGACTCCGAACAGGAAGGCGACGATGTCTCCGTTGGTGACGGCGTAGTCGGCGAACTCTTTTCCTCCGACGGACTCGCAGGAGAGGTTGTCTCCGCCGTTCTCGCAGGCGATCTCGGCGCACTCGAAGAGCTTCTCGGGGTAGGCGTGAGCACCGCTCATTCCGGTCCTGAGGCCCTCTTCGGCCTCGCGCTGGTCGGGGATGGTCTGCCTGACGGCGCAGTTGACGCCGTACTCCTCGTGGTACTTCTCGCAGATGGCCTTCTGTCCGGCGACGACGGGTCCGGAGAGGGCGGCCTGGTTCATCTGAGAAACCCACTCGGTCTCGAGCTGCACTGCGGGGAACCCGGCGGTGACGGCCCTGTTCAGGATGTCCTTGGAGATGTAGTCGACGTACTCCTTTCTGAGCCTCTCGGCGTCTTTCTCGGTTCCGGGCCTGGGCGCATAGTTGATCTCGGGGACGACCTGTCCTGCTCCGAGCTTCAGTCCGAATCCGTAGGAAACGGGCTCCTTTGCCTTTCCGAAGACCATGTCATCGGCGCAGTCGTATGCCATTTTCGTGTATCTTGTAACTGCCATTCGAATCACTCTCCAACGATGTTGTCCCACTCTTCCCTTATTCTCTTCCAGTCGTATCCCTCGAGGATCTTCTGGGCGATGACGGGGGTCTGGGGCGCCTTCTCGGAGTAGATTCCGAGGTCGTAGGAGTTCGCGAACTCCCTGTTGACCGCACCGCCGCATCCCATCATGGGGATGTTGAGCCCGTTCTCCTGGAGGCCCTTGGCGACTGCAGGGAAGGCGGTCATGGTGGTGGTCATCAGGGCGGTACCGGAAATGAACAGGGGCTTGACCTCGACGCACTTGGCGACGGCGTCGGCGACGGGCACATCACGGCCCATGTCGATGACGTCGTATCCGGAGGATCTCATCATGACTGCGGCGATGTTCTTTCCGATGTCGTGGGGGTCTCCCTCGGCGGCGTGCATGACGA
>CAVHMZ010000106.1:0-2343 GCA_963637225.1 Segatella hominis | reverse complement strand
TTCTGTTGTTGCAAACATGTATCGCGGGCTACCTTTTTCAATGGGCGGATTTCTGCTATCGCTTCGTGTACGGATCCTATGTGCCTACGGGCTCGTCCGAGGAGGAAGCATCTATGAAGCGCATCATGTCGGGCATGCAGACGTACATGGGGCGCGTGTTCGAGTCTGCCTGCCGCACGTATGCGAGGAGGAACATGGGATTCAACAGCGTCGGCACATGGCGGGGGGCCGATCCTGCCGCGAAGGCATCGGCCGAGATAGACGTCATCGCCTATAACCTGGACGATCCCGACGGGATTGTCCTTTTCGGAGAATGCAAGTGCAGATCGTCGCCGATGACCATCGAGGCGCTGGACCATCTGCTGAAGTCGTCCATGCTGGTGAGGTGCAGGGAGCGCAGGTACGCGCTGTTCTCCGCGGGAGGGTTCTCGGAGAGCGTGGCCTCGGCAGCAGAAGAGCAGGATATCGCCCTGATAGGCCTGGAAGATCTCTATTCGCCGGAAGCCAGGCGATGTCATCTTGCATCGCGGCATACGGTCAGGCCGGCGATCCACCATCCCAGGATGACGGAAGCTCCGATCCCGGAGACGATCCCGGACGCGAACCTCGCCGACGCATCGTCTCCGACGGTCCCCTGGAGCGCCCATTGAATCCCGGTGACGAGCAGCAGGACGGCGCCTATGATCAGGGCTCTCCTCTTTTGCAGGCGATCTATGAAGGACGATGCCACGGCGCATCCGGCAAAGGCTCCCAGCAGGAGCCCCGTGTCTCTTATGCATACGGGCATCTGCGAGCCGTTGAGGATGAAGGACCTGCCAGCCTCCTGATGGCAATGGACATCGCCGATGAGATAGGCCAGCCCTGCGGGGCCGTGGCCCAGCCAGCCGTTGTCGATGACCATCGGCGACCCGTCCAGGCCGCAGAACGTCCCCGGAGGGGCCATGAACGGAGCCGAGAAGAACAGCGCGGCCAGCAGGCCGAGGAAGGCTGCAAAGGCGAGCATCATCATCCTCCCGTCCATGCCGTCCCGATGGCGGGACGACATGATAATGCTGATGTCATATCCCGATAGAGCAGCAGAGCCTGAACACTATCAGCGCCAGGGGCGTCATCAGGCAGAACATCCTGAGCATCTTCCCGACGCCGCCGTCCGCTTTCAGGCAAGACGTCAGCAGCGAGATCAGGGCGCACAGCTCGATCAGGTAGAACGTCAGGATGAGGCAGGAGTCCCCCATGGGCCGGTATCCGGACAGCTCGGACAGCGGCTCCAGCATGGACACGCTCATCCCCAGCACCAGAGGCGCGAAGAGCATGGCCGTACCGGCCATGGTGTCCGTCATGCCCTTGAGCTTCGTACCCAGCCCTATCTCCACCGCATCGATGTTGTGGAACTGCCTTCCGAGGGTTATCGCCAGCCTTCCCGCGTCCTCGGTGCTGTCCTCCGAGCATCTGCGGATGTCGACATAGGCCCTCAGGACCTCGTCCGAGTATCTCCCGATGGAGAGCTCCAGCGCCCTGTCCACGTCTCCGCGGCACAGGTCCAGCTCCCTCTCCAGCGACAATGCCGCATCGGCGCACTCGGGGCGGGAGGATATGGACTCCAGGCAGGCCTTCTCGAACGTGCTCCCTCCGGCCATCCTGTTGCCGATCTCGAACACGGCATCCCTCAGCCCCTGCACGCACGACATCCGCCTCCTCTCGGCGACGATGTCCTTGGACATGGATACAGAGCAGAGCAGGCAGGCTATGACCGTCGCGGACATCACGGCTTTGTAAACGTCGAGACCGGCCATCGCCGAGAACAGGGCAATCGGCGCGGCTGTCAGCAGGATCAGGGAATTTTTTGGAATGTCGGATACATCCAACTCGGAAGAGAACGGGTTGGACTTTCTGATCCAAACGGCCATCGCCAGTATGGCGGAAGGGACAAGGACCAGCGTGATCAGGGCCATCGCGGCCTCGTTCAGGGAGGAAGATGCGAACAGCCCGCCGATCCCCAGCATGGGCACGATGGACATGAGTATCATCGGAAGGACGATCCCGAGCCCGAACACGGCCGTGCAGGGGAGGGTGAGCGACGCGCTGTACGATTCCCCCATCGAGCGGACGGAGTCCAAAGCTATGTCGGACGCCTCTGCCAGAAGGCGCCTGCCCTCCTCTCCGGCCGGGGATTCGGATGCCGCTATGCACAGCAGCACCGCGTGCTTGTACCCGGCGGCCTTCTCCGGGAGCTCCGACAGCGCCTCGGTCACGGCATCGGAGATGCAGGGGGACGACCTGGAATCCACTGACCTGACTGCATCGGCGAAGACGCCGGCAGAGACCTTCGGGCCGTCCTCCGCC
>CAVHMZ010000105.1:0-4879 GCA_963637225.1 Segatella hominis | reverse complement strand
CCCCAGATGCGGCGGTCTCCTGACCGTCAAGATGGACCTGGAGAAGGTCAGGGAGATGAAGCCCGAGGACCTCCGCAAGGAGCCTATCGGCGTGTGGAGGTATGCGCCCTTCATGCCCGTCGACCCTGCGCACAAAGTTTCCATCCAGGAAGGCGGAACTCCCCTGTACCCCACGAGGGCCCTCGGAGCCGAGATCGGGGTCGAGAACGCCTTCGTCAAGTTCGAGGGGCTGAACCCCACCGGATCCTTCAAGGACAGGGGGATGACCATGGGCGTCTCCCACGCCAAGGAGCTGGGAGCCAAAGTGGTCGGATGCGCCTCCACCGGGAACACCTCCGCCGCCCTGGCCGCTTACGCCGCCAAGGCCGGCATGAAGTGCGCCGTCTTCCTCCCCTCCGGCAAGGTCGCCATGGGGAAGCTGGCCCAGGCCCTGTTCTTCGGAGCCAAGGTCCTGTCCATCGACGGGAACTTCGATGATGCCCTCGCCCTGGCGAGGAAGATGGCCGACGAGAGGAAGCTCTACCTCCTCAACTCCATCAATCCCTACAGGCCCGAGGGGCAGAAATCGGTTCTGTTCGAGATCATCGACCAGCTCAGGTACAACGTCCCCGACAGGATCATCCTGCCCGTGGGGAACGCGGCGAACATCTGGGCCGTGTACAAGGCCGTCAAGGAGCTGGAGGAGGTCGGATGGATCGACAAGACCCCTATGCTCACCGGCATCCAGGCCGAGGGGGCGGCCCCCGTGGCAGCCGCGTTCAAAGCCCGCGCCGACGACTTCATCCCCGAGAAGAACCCCGAGACCGTGGCCACCGCGATCAGGATCGGGAACCCGGTCAGCGGAAGGAAGGCCCTGAAGGCCATCTACTCCACCGGAGGGTACTGCGCCACCGTCTCCGACGAGGAGATCATCAGCGCCCAGCAGCTCCTCGGAAGGAGGGAAGGGGTCTGCGTGGAGCCCGCTTCCGCGGCTTCCGTCGCAGGACTCAGGAAACTTCGCAAAGAGGGCATCGTGGACAGGGACGAGAGGGTCGTGTGCATCTGCACCGGGAACGGCCTGAAGGACCCCGACACGATCATCAACAACTGCGCCCCGCCGATAAAGTGCGGCAACTCGGTCGCAGACGTCGAGAGGATCCTCTCCGAGTGATCAGAAATCGAAGAGGCTGGCCTGGCGAGGGCCGGCCTCTTCCGTCTTTTCTTTCTTATCAGGCTCATCCGGGGGCGGCTCGCCGTACGCGGCGGCCATCTCGTCCATCATAGCTTCCTCCTCGGAAGGAGACATCTTCCCCCACTCGGGCTGGGGGGTCGAGCCGGTCTGCAGCTTCATGCTGCGGGCCAGCGCGGGGCCGATCTTGGGCATCTTCGCCAGGACGGACTCGCTCTCTGCCGCTATGTCCTCCTTTCCGCGATATCCCGCGTCGAACAGGGTCCTCGCCCTGCTCCTCCCCACCCCTTTCAGGGAGACAAGCTCCATGAGCTCCTCCTTCACGCCGTACCTTATCCTGGTGGCCAGGGGCCTTATCCTGCGGATGGCGTCAGGGTTGAACAGGTATGCGATCTCTCCCATGGCGTAGATTATCCAGTCCATGCGGTCGACCTTGGCCCTTATGTCCCCCGGCCCGATGCCCATGGCGTCTGTGATGGCCTCTTCGGAGACCTCGTTTATCCAGTCGTCCATGAGCGCGGCGACCTTCAGGTCGCTCATGTAGTACTCTTCGGAATAATCCTGCATGCTCTCCGGATCTATGAGGTGGCGGCCTTCGAGCCGCTCCGCCAGGGCGGTCAGCCTGTCGGCGTCGCCCTTCTTCGGATACATCCCGGTGACATCCGGCGTCATGGAGGCTGCGGCCAGGATGGGCAGGGCATCGGTGGAGTCGTCGATCTTCTGGACCGCGTCCCTGAGCATGGATGCGGTCACGGGATCGATGTACAGGTCCGAGACCCTCTTGCCGAACGGGAGTATCTCTATGGAATCCCTCCTCCTGCGGACCATCTTCTCGCAGACCAGGAAATCCACCGCATCTCCGACCACGCTCTCGATGCCGAACATGTTGGACGTGTGGCCGAAGAACGTGTCGCGCATGAAGTCGACCAGCCCCTCCTCGCTCTCGGCATCGCCGGTGGCGATTATCCCCAGGAGGTGGCTCCTCAGGATCTTCTCCTTGAACAGCTTGGAGGTGAGCCTCTCGGTGTCGTGCTCGATGTAGTCCTTCATCAGATGCTCGAAGTCAGGATCGTTCTTCGCTATCAGGACAGCTTCCCCGTAGGGGTCGTATCCGGGCCTTCCGGCGCGGCCGCACATCTGCTTGACCTCCATGACGGAGATCGGGCGGCTTCCGCCGTCCTCGAAGCGGGAGGTGTCCCTGACGACCACCCTCCTGGCAGGCAGGTTGATCCCGGCCGCCAGGGTGGGCGTGGCCACGATGACCTTGATGCTCCCGGCCCTGAACGATTCCTCCACGAAGCGCCTCTGCCTGTAGGTGAGGCCGGCGTTGTGGAACGCGGCGCCTTTCGCGACGCATCCGGCCAGCTTCCTGCCCGTGGCGGTGGACTCGGAGTCGCCCTCCAGGAGGGACTCGTCCTGCGGCGAGAGCTTCCTGTCTGCGTACTTGGAGGTGGTTGCGCACAGCCTTACCGCCTCGGCCTCCGTGGACCTTCTGGAGTTGACGAACACAAGGCACTGCCCGCCGTCGGCCAGGGCCTGCGACACCAGAGCCGCGACGGCATCCTTGTCATCGGCGGCTTCGCGGACGGTGCGGTCCCCGAAGGTGATCTTGCCGTCCATGTAGACGCCCTCCTTCAGGGGGACGGGGCGCCAGTCGCTCCTGACGAGCCTGGCATGCAGCCAGTCGGCCAGGTCCGAGGCGTTTGATATGGTCGCGGACAGAGCGATCACCTGGAGATCCGGGTTCCTGCGGATCATCTTGGTCAGCGCGACCTCGAGCGTGGGGCCCCTTCCGGGGTCGTGGATCATGTGGATCTCGTCGGCGATGACAAGGCCCACATCGTCCATCCAGGCGCTCCCGTGGCGCAGCAGGGAATCGGCCTTCTCGGATGTGGCGATGACTATGTCGGCATCCTTCATCCCCTTCTCCTCGGAATCGAGGTCGCCGGTGCTCATGAAGACGTTGATCCCCAGGCCGGAGAACTTCAGGAAATCGTCCCTCTTCTCCGAGGCCAGGGCCTTCAGCGGGACGATGTAGAGCACTTTCCCCCTCTTCTCGACCAGCCTCTTCAGCGCCGCGGCGTATCCGATAAGGGACTTCCCGCTGGCCGTGGGGATCGCGGCGACGAGGTTGCTCCCTTCCAGGGCCGGCGGTATGGCATCGGCCTGCGGCGGATGGAGCTCCCGGAACCCCTGGTTCCGGAGGGCATCGGCCACGCAGTCCGGGATGTCTAGCTCGTCGACCCTCATGCCGATGCGAACATCCGGGCCGTTGATAACCGTTGCGGGGACCGTTTTCCATGAAGGACGGATAGGCACTCTTAATACTGATGCGCTATAATGGGTCAGCCGATGAGAACGAAGAGCGCCGTCATCCTGGCTGTCGCATTCCTGACGGCCGTGGCCTGCGTCCCGGCCGTTTCCGGGGACGCCGCCGACACCGACTCCGGCTACGCCTCGCAGCTGGATGCCAACGGGAAGCAGATCTATTCCGAGGTCGTATCCGCCGTAACTTCCGCTTTGGAGGATCCGTCGAACACCCTGACGGTCGCGGTGAAGCTTAGCCATCTCGCCGTCTTCGAGGCCAAGGAGGACGCGACGGGCTACGGCATCGATATAGCGAAGAAGGCGCTCTTCGCAGTTTACTACTCTGTGCCGATGGCCGCATGGCTCTGGAACCTGCCCGTGGCCGTTCCGGAGTCCGAGGCTGCCCTTGAGCTCGTCAAGGTCACCTCCGATTCGTCCCCGTCCGATGTCAGGACGTGCTGGACAGTGTCGGAAGTGAAGATGACGATGACGGTCCCCGACTCCATCGCCGACAATCCCGACACGGAGGCCAACGAGCTGGCTGCCGCCCTGAAGAAGGTCAAAGACGCTGTGAAGACATATTCCGGCGACGGCGCATCCAAGGTCAAGGCCATGGCCGACGACCTCAGGGGCATAGCGTCCAAGGACGACGGCGAAGCAGAGGTCAGCAACCTGTACAACGCGCTGGTCGAGAGGAAGTCCTCCTCGGCAGGCATCGCCGCGGCGTTCGCTTACACCGCTCAGTCCAACGGCATCGATGCGGCCGTAGCGCACGGCATAGCAGGCACAGGCTCGGACACGGGCTATTGGAACGTCGTCAGGCTGAACGGCAACTGGTACGGGGCAGATGTCTCTGTCTACGACGGGAAGGACAGGGCGCCCCTCCTGGCGGGATCCGCCACCAAGATCGGCTCAGACTCCGCTTACGAGAGGTTCGGGTCCACCCACGTGGCCGACGAAGAGCCTCTCGGCCAGATAAGCATCGTCCGCGACGGGTACTCATGGCCGGACGACAGGTCGTTCTTCGAGAAATGGGGTTCGCAGGCCATCATCGTGGTCATCGTCATTGTGATACTGGCGGCCATAGTCTACGCTCTGAAGAAGGATGTAATCTGAAATTCCGAAGAAGGAGCCAATCAACTTAATATATGACGACTGCAAGTCGAGAAACCGCAATTGGGGGAATCATGACAGATAAAAAGGATGTGAAGGCGTCCAAGCTCTCCGTGGAGGAATGGGCCGACAGGCAGAGCTTCGCCACAACCGAGGAGATCCAGATACCGGATCTGATGGCAGACCGGGTCATCGGACAGGACGAGGCCGTAGCCGTGATGCGCAAGGCCGCATCGCAGAAGAGGCACGTCATGCTCATCGGCGAGCCCGGTACCGGGAAGTCGATGCTGG
>CAVHMZ010000104.1:0-4593 GCA_963637225.1 Segatella hominis | reverse complement strand
TGAACCCGAACCTCTCGTCTGACCATTTAGAGAAGATATTGTTGACCGTGACATTATTCAGGCCGGAGAAGATGCTCTGCTTGGCGATCTGCATGACTCCCGTCATGTAGGCCATCTGCCTGTGCTCGTTGGTCTTCAAAGACGCTTCCAGGAGGTCCCTCAGGAACTTGAGGACCTTCTCGTGGCATTCTTTTCCGTAGGAATACGTCGCGGCCGCATCGTACTCGTCGATGAGGATTATCGGATTGGTACCTGTGGCATCTGCAATGGCTCCGGACAGCTCCTGTATCGAGGAGGACAGAAGCGCCTCGCGTGTATCCATCCTGTCGAGGGATTCGAATATCATCCGAACCGTGGCATCCAGATCCTCGCGCTCCAGAAGATATCTGTGAGACTTGTATGCATTCTTCACGGCGAGGCGCATCTTGTCCAAGTGCTCTTCGAAAGTATCAGCTTTCGTGCCGCTGAGGTTCAGGCGGATCACCGGGAAGGCGTTCCTATACTTCTCGAACTCCGGATATTCCGATATCGCCAGCCCGTCGAACCACGTGTTCCCTTTGTATTCTATATTGAAGAATGCGTCCAGCATGGAGATGTTCAGGGTCTTCCCGAACCTCCGGGGACGGGCGAACAGATAGACTCCGAAACTGTTGTCCTCCAGTATGTCCTTGATCAGGAGCGTCTTATCGATGTAGAACATATCGTTCTCGCGGAGTTGCATGAACGACATTCCTCCGAGGTCTATCTGCTTCATGGAACATGATATCCCCCGCAGAGTGATAATGGTTCCCGACGCAATCCCCCCGGAAAGGCGCAGGTACCGGTTTCGGAGTCCCGTGAAGAAGGATGCTTGCGTCTTAGAATCCCCCTCTGTCTTCCGGATGATCCACAAAGCATCGCCTTCTTTGGATGCAGACAGACATGATGCTGCCTTGAAACCGAATGTGCTTTCGGTCGCGGTTCCCGGCCGGAAGTGCGCAGATGACAGAGATGCATGACAGATGCCCCGGAAGCTTCAACGTTCCTTTTCGACATCCGTCGGTATTTACTCTTTCGACTGTACATTTGTCTAATGAACAGCGTTTTACTGATTCAAATGGATACAATTGCCCATTTTGAGCATATACAATTATATATTTCCTCGATATGCTCAGAATCAACAAGTTTCATTAGACAAATGTCGAGGAATATCATGAACTTCAAGAGAATTGTCGGAATATCGTTCGCACTGCTCGCCATAGCGGCAGTCATCCTGACCCTCGCCGGGGATTCCGCGTCGGCCAAGACGCTGGGGGACGACCCCGCAGACTATGCGAACGTCTCATGGGTCGCGATCTGCTCCATCCTGGTCTTCATCATGACCCCCGGAGTCGCCCTGTTCTACGGAGGCATGCTCAGGAAGCAGAGCATGACCTCGATCATCGCGCAGACCCTCATAGCCATGGCCGTCATGGGGATCTCCTGGTTCGCAGTCGGCTTCTCCCTCGCGTTCTCCAGCGGGAACGCGTTCATCGGAGGACTGGACAACTTCTTCCTGCACGGAGTGTCGGCCACCGACATCACCAACAACGACTTCGTCCCCGACATGGAGTTCGCCATCTTCCAGGGGATGTTCGCCCTGATCACCGCCGGCATCGTGCTGGGAGCATGCGCCGAGAGGATCAAGTACACCGCCATCACCTGGTTCCTGGCGGTCTGGTCCATCGTCGTCTACGCGCCGATGGCCCACATGGTCTGGGGCGGAGGGTTCCTCGCGGACCTCCCGTTCGACCTGAAGACCATCGACTTCGCGGGAGGGACAGTCGTCCACATCTGCGCCGGTGCCACCGGCCTTGCGCTCGCGGCGTACCTCGGGAAGAGGAGCAGCAGGATCTCCACCAGGTCCCACAGCATCCCGATGGCGTTCATCGGATGCTTCCTGCTCTGGTTCGGATGGTTCGGGTTCAACGGAGGATCCGGGCTGGCCGCCAACGATCAGGCCATCAATGCGATCATGGTCTCCCAGATCTCCGCGGTCTGCGCCATGGCCGCCTGGGCCGTCACCCAGTACCTGCACGTGGGCCGCGTCGGGGTCCTCGGTCTCATCGCCGGAGCCATCGCAGGGCTGGTCGCCATCACCCCCGCCGCCGGATCGGTCACTCCCGTGGATGCGGTCGTCATCGGAGCCGTCGGAGGAGTGGTGTGCTACTTCGGAGTCATATTCATGAGGAAGAAGTCCGGGCTCGACGATGCCCTGGATGTCATGGGCGTCCACGGGATCGGAGGGATCTGGGGGGCCCTGGCCACTGGGCTGCTGTCTACCGAGGCATGCGGAGGGCTCGTCTACTCCGGAGACTGGCATCTGTTCGTCGGGCAGGTCGTCGCGGTGGTCTTCACCCTGGTGTTCTGCTTCGTAGCATCCTACGTGATCATATGGGTCATCGGGAAGCTCATGAAGGATGTGCGCGTTTCCACGGAGGAGGAGCTCATCGGACAGGACATAGTGGAGCACGGAGAACCCGCTTACCTGATGTGAGGTGGACAAGATGAAGATGGTAATGGCTGTGATAAGGCCCGAGAGGCTGCAGTGCGTCAAGGACGGGCTCAGGGACATGGGCGTGAACGGGCTGACCATAACCCGCGTCACCGGGCGCGGGGAGCAGATGGGCCTGAAGTTCACGAACAGGGTCGGCGAGTTCATCGTCGACGAGATCGAGAAGGTGAAGATCGAGTCCGTGGTGGAGGACGAGAAGGTGGACGACGTGATCGCCACCATCAAGAAGTTCTCCGAGACCGGGAACCCCGGTGACGGGAGGATCTTTGTCATCCCCGTGGAGCAGTCCATAAAAATACGCTCCTCGTGAGGGCGGATCCGGCACGGGGCTCCGCCCCGTGCCACAACCTTTTGCACGGATGGCCGTGCCGGGATGTTCTCCGGCGCGGCCAGATACTTCTCTCATTCGAGCCGGCGACGGCAGGAGATGCCGCAGACTGCTTGACTTCGCGGGAAATGGGTGGTTCGTAGGGTTTCAACTCTACGGGAAATGGGTGGTTCGTAGGGTTTCAACTCTACGGGAAATTGGAATCGATACATTCATTTATAAACCCTCGAAACATCATAAGCCCATGGAAGGCAGAATCTTCAGACGCCACATATACGCTAAACTGCTTGATTGGAAACTAAAATATAGTGGAGATTACGCCTTGATGATTGAGGGCGCTCGTAGAGTCGGGAAAAGCACCATAATCAAAAAATTTGCCGAAAACGAATTCAAAACCAGCTTAATAATCGATTTCAACAATCCTCTGGAAGGCACGATTGAAGCCTTCCAGAAGTATAGATCTGATATCCCTAAGTTATTCATGTACCTGCAGCAAATATACGATGTTCAACTCCACGGCAATGACAGTCTTGTCGTGTTCGACGAAGTTCAGAAATACCCGCCTGCAAGAGAGTTGATCAAATACCTGGTTAAAGACACAAATTACTGTTTCATAGAAACAGGTTCACTCATTTCCATAAAACAAAACGTCAAAAACATCCAGATACCTTCAGAAGAGATGAAGATACAGATGTATCCAATGGACTTCGAAGAGTTTCTCGATGCTTGCGGAGATGTTGTGACGATTCAGATGCTCCGTGAAGCATTCACTAAGCATGAACCCGTTGGAAGACTACTCCACAACACAGCAATGGAGAAATTCAGGACATATCTGCTCGTAGGTGGGATGCCGCAAGCCGTATCAACATATCTCGAAACAAGAGACATGGATCAGGTAGAAACTTCCAAAAGGGCCATCATAGACCTCTACAGAGAAGATATGCTCAAAATCGAACGTGGAAACGGCATACATGCCGCCGAGATGTTCGAAAAGACGCCAAGCATGCTGTCCAGGCACAAGAAGGTGTTCTCCCCAAGTATAATCAAACAAGGCACATCCACTTCAGATTACGAGACCAGCTTGTACTGGCTGACATCCGCGAAGATATGCAACAGATGCATCGAGACATCCGATCCGAACCCCGCCATGAACATATGCCTTGACGAGAAGAAGTTCAAATGCTACCTCTTGGACACGGGCCTGCTGCTGACCCTGGCGTTCGACAGAGGGGATCTCAAGAAGAGGGACGCGTACATGGCCTTCCTCAAAGGGAAGCTGTCGATGAACGAAGGGATGATCTTCGAGAACGCCGTGGCCCAGATGCTGGTGGCCGCGGGGGCGGAGCTGCATTTCCACGAGTTCTACAAGAAGGGCGATGACCGCCACCTGTACGAGATAGATTTCGTCCTTGCAGACGGCAAGAAGGTCATCCCCATCGAAGTGAAGTCGGCCAATTCCACGCCCCATACATCGCTCGACGAGTTCATCGCGAAGTACAGGAAGATCGTCAAGGACCCCGTTGTCATCCATCCGCGCGACCTCAGGATAGCGGATGGAATCGCGTACATCCCGATCTACATGACTCCGTTCCTGGTCGAGAAGGACGATGAGGAGCTTCCGCCCCTGCCATCCTGGACGTAATGCCCTTGGACAGCCACGCAGATGCTCCCTCCGATGCGACCCGACGGCTGTAGTTATACAGAGAAGGTCGAAACCGGCGAACCATTAAGA
>CAVHMZ010000103.1:0-8255 GCA_963637225.1 Segatella hominis | reverse complement strand
ATAGGCGATTATGCATTCGAAGGGTGCTCCTCCCTTTCGTCAGTGAACATCCCGTCATCTGTCACATACATAGGCTACTACGCGTTCTGCGGTACCAAATTGACTGGAACGCTGACCATCCCAGCCTCTGCCCACGCCCTCACCTGTGCGTTCTGGTACTGCTCCTCGCTGGAAGAGGTCATATACTGCAGTTCCGAAAATATCGAGTGGGGCGCATTCAGAGAGTGCGGGTCGCTGAAATCCGTCCAGATCCTCGGAGACGTGAAGAATATTCTGGAATACGCCTTCTATGACTGCCATGCCCTCACATCCATAGAATTCCCCGACTCGCTCAGGGAGATAGACTACTATGCGTTCTTCGGATGCAGTTCCCTGAAATCGGTCAGGTTCGGAACCGGCATCGAGGAAATCGGGTCCCTCTCGTTCGGGGACGAGGACGACCTCATAATGGAGCCGACGGGATTCTTCATGGACGACGGCAAGACCCCTATCGACGTCAAGAAGGATGTCGGGAAGCTGAAAGGAAGGGAATTCGAGGGAAGCCTCTCGAAGATGACCATGGTGTCGGAGTACACCGTCACATTCTGCGACCAGGTCACGTACACGGACGCCAAGTGCAAGGTCGGAGACCGCATCCAGAAGCCCGCCGACCCGCAGAGAACAGGATACATCTTCCAACACTGGATAGACGGGAAGGGCCGCGAGTTCGATTTCGCGAATGAGAGGATGCCCGCGAAGGACATCCAGCTCACAGCGTGCTGGCTGCGCGACATGATGACCGTGACATTCGACACCGGCACGGGAAAGGAGTTCACAGGCACCTGCGCCTATTCCAGGATCATAACGCTCCCCGACCCGGGTGTCTCGCCTCCGGGCAGGATCTTCTCCGGCTGGCAGGCAGAGGGGGACGAAGAGATATATGCCGAAGGGGACGGGTACGAGGTGACTTCGGACATTACGTTATCCGCCGTATGGAACACGGAAGTCTGCACGGTGACGTACAGCACAGGCATCAGCGGCAGCATCGCGGCGGCAGGCGATGCCGATAGAGGAACGGGCTGCGAGATCGAGGATCGGTACGCCCACGGCAGCGCCGTGACCCTCCTGGACGGGAACAGTATCCCCTATCCCGGCCACAGGCTCGCAGGGTGGCTGGCTTCCGACGGAACGGAATACCGCCCGGGCGCCGGATACACCGTGGAGGGCGATATCGCCTTCACGGCCGTATGGGAAGAAGCCTACACGATGACATTCATTACAGGATCCGGATCGGAGATCGAGGAGATATGCGCCTACGGCAGCAGCATGACCCTCCCGGACGGCAGGGACGGGAGCATCGCCAAGGCCGGCTCCGTCCTCGCCGGCTGGAAGATCGACGGCGGCGAAGAAAACTGGACCTATGGGCTCGGATCGACATTCGCGGTGTATTCCGACGACACGTTCAGGGCGATATGGGTCGATGATGCCGATGCCGTCATCTTCCTCGCGGACGGGACGATGCTGACGGGAGACCTGTTCGAGCGCCTGGAGAATGGCACGGCCAGGATAGGCGCCCTTGCGGACGAGGACGGCCATGAGTTCCTCGGATGGCGCTTCGCCGATGGCAAGACGGTCTACGCGCCGGGACTGCACGTCAAGGCCTCCGGCATCCAGTACATGGTGCCCTGCCTTGTCGGAGAAGGCACGCAGCTGACCACGATAAGCTACAGCTTCGGCGGAGGCATCGGAGAGGTCACAGACCAGAAGGCCGCAGAAGGGATGAGCATAGCTCTCCCGACGGCGGACGATGTGAACCGCGAAGGCTTCGTGCTCGTCGGATGGAAGGCCTCGGACGGGACTGTCCTCACGGACGGATCGTACACGGCGACATCGGAGGATGCCGTGCTCACGGCAGTCTGGGAGCCGGAGGCTTCCGGAAGCCATGCCCCGATGGCCATCGCAGCCGTCGCGGCAGCAGCCGTCGCGGTGCTGGCCGCAGCGTGCATCATGCGCAGGCAGGCCGGGCGCGGCCTCTGAGCAGAGATCGGATCATGGCAAACAGGGGATCGCGCATCCGCCGTTCACCGCGGCATCTAATGGCAGTGAAGGGGACGCTGGGATGGACTTGAGGATCGTCTGCACGGCTGCCACAACAGGAATAGCTGCAATCGAGCACGAGAGCTGACCGGCCTTGAAACAGGCGCCCTGTACGCCGTGAACGAAGATGCCGTGCTCAAGGCCGTGTGGAAAGCCGCGTCGCCGCCCAGTCCGATATGGGGCGATGACGACGATGACCCCTACATCCCGATAGCGCCGCCGACACGTCCGAGCCGGAAGGTCCTGACAGCAAGACAGTCGCGGTCATCGCGGCAGCCGTCGCGGCCGCGGCCCTCCTGGTGCTCCTGGAGATGCTCGGGAAGGCCGGGCCCAAGGACTGAAACCGAAAACAGGCGCCCTGTTGGGAATGCAAGGCGCCTCTCTTCCCTTTCTCAGCTGTTCTCGGTGTAACGACAACAGACTATTCAGAAACAGAATCGGCTTTTAACCGCAGTCTGCCGATGGAGTGGCCGTTGCCGGCAGGAGTCCGCGTGCGGAACTCCGAAATGGATTCCGTCCTGCCGCAGGATGCGTCGAGATCATGGATTCCCGGAAAACCGCAGGAGCTGTGCCCGCAGAGCCCCGCATCCGCAAAGGAAAGAACAGGCGGGAGAGCGGGCGTCCCCGCCCGCAGAGCCTTGCCGCCGCTGCGGCAATCCTGTCCGTTCTGATCGTCGGATGCGCACTGTGCGCCGCCGTGTCGGAAGAGTCCGATGCCTCCGGCAAGGAATTCGCGGTCGACGGCATCGGATACAAGATCACGGGCCGGAGCGATGCGGTCGTATCCTCCTGCACAGACGAGAAGATGACCGAAGCCGTGATCCCATCGGCCGTCACTTGGGAAGCCGTCACATACAGCGTGGTCTCCGTCGGGAATTACGCTTTCGACGGCTGCTCGTCACTGGAATCGGCCGTCATCCAAGACGGAGTCTCGTCCATCGGAGACTATGCTTTCCAATACTGCGGCAGCCTGGCCTCGGTATCGCTGCCGGACTCGATAGCATCCATCGGCAAAGGAGCGTTCTACAGATGCTCGTCGCTGCTCTCGGTCGCCATCCCGGACGGAACCTCATCGATAGGGGAATGCGCTTTCGAAGGCTGCTCGTCTCTGGGAACGGCCGCCATCCGGGGCAGGATCGCGTCTGTCGGAGACAGGACGTTCTTCTCGTGCTCCTCGCTGACGAGCGTATCGCTGCCCGGCTCGGTCGCATCCATCGGGAGCCTCGCATTCTACGATTGCTCATCGCTGTCCTCGATCGCCGTCCCTGACGGGGTCGCATCCATCGGGACATCCGCATTCGAGGGGTGCTCGTCGCTGACGGGCATCTCGCTTCCGGGCTCGGTCGGATCCATCGGGGATTACGCGTTCGACGGCTGCTCCTCGCTCTCTTCGGCCGTCCTCCAAGACGGGATCGGATCCGTCGGGGATTTCGCGTTCTACAAATGCTCCTCTCTGGCAGAAGTCTCGCTCCCTGATTCGGTCTCGTCCATCGGGAAGAAAGCGTTCTCCTATTGCTCGTCGCTGTCTTCGATCGAGCTCCCCGATTCTGCCGCAGTGGGTCTGAAGGCGTTCGCCGACTGCGCCTCCCTCGGATCGGTGCTCTTCGGGGCCGGAACCGTCGCCGATCCCAATGCGTTCGGAAGCACCGAGAACTATGTGTTCGCGCCCACGGCGTTCTACAAGGAAGACGGCGCAAGCAGGATCGACCTCTCGAAAGACTTCTCCGAGTACCAGGGGAAGAAGTTCAGAGGAGGGGCTTCGGTCATGGCCCGGGTCCCTGAGCGCACCGTCGCCTTCGACGACGGCACCAGGATAACGGAAGTGCGGTGCTTCGAAGGAGACCCCGTGCCCAAGCCCGAAGATCCCGCGAAGACGGGATACGTCTTCGAATACTGGGCCAAGGAGGACGGTGAGGAATTCGACTTCGCCGCCGAGACGATGCCCGCCCGGAACCTCGTGCTCAGAGCCGTGTGGGAGTCCGAGCGGTTCACGGTGACCTACATCACAGGCGCCGGAGGCGACATCATATGCACCTACAGCTACGGAACTGCCATAGAGCTCCCGGACGGGGGAAGCGTCTTCAAATCCGGCCACGAGCTCATAGGGTGGAAGGCCGCGGACGGAACGGAATACCTCCCGGGCGACGGGTACACCGTGACATCGGATGCCGAGTTCACGGCTGTGTGGAAAGCCGCGCCTCCGCCGGGATGGGAAGACGATGACGAGCCCTGCATCCCCGCCGCGGTGCCGAATAGCGGGAGGAGCAGAGCAGGGGCTGCGTCCGCAGCGGCAGTGGCCGTGGCATCGGGATGCGCCGCCGCTCTCCTGGCGATACTCGCCGTGATATTCCGTCCCGGATCCAAGCGCTGACCTCCTGCATCGCCAATCGGCCGGCTGATCCGGACGACGGACATTACAGGCCAGTCCGACATTACAAACATTACAACGCAGGGTTAATATCCTGCCTCCGCCATGTCCTGACCATAGGCGGCGGAGAGCCGTCCGGGGGGTTTTCACCCACCCCCCGGTTCCGGTTATATACCCGCTGCCGAATGGAGAAACAGAGGAATCCAAATGGCGACGAAAACCCTTGAGGACATCCCGGGCGTGGGCCCGGCCATCGCGGAGAAGCTCCGCGAAGCAGGATACAACGAGCTGATGGCGATCGCGGTCGCATCGCCCAAGGAGCTTGCCGAGACATGCGAGATCGGCGAGAAGAAGGCGATGGACATCATCGAAGGCGCGAAGCTCTGCGCGGACATCGGCGGCTTCGAGACCGGAGAGGACATCCTGGAGAGGAGGAAGGCTGTCACCAAGCTGACCACCGGGTCCCAGGCCTTCGACGAGCTTCTGGCCGGAGGCCTCGAGAGCCAGTCCATAGTGGAGTTCTTCGGGGAGTTCGGGAGCTGCAAGACGCAGGTCTGCTTCCAGCTGGCCGTCAACGCCACCCTTCCCGAGGAGAGGGGCGGCCTGGACTCCGACGTCATCATCATCGACACCGAGAACACCTTCAGGCCCGAGAGGATCATCCAGATGGCCACCTACCTGGGCGCCGACCCGGACGAGGTGCTCAAGAGGATCCATGTCGCCAGGGCCTTCAACTCCCAGCACCAGGTCCTCCTGGTGGACAAGGCCATGGAGCTCGCCCAGTCGCACAAGGTCAGGCTCCTCATCGTGGATTCCCTCACGTCCCACTTCAGGGCCGAGTACGTCGGAAGGGGAGCGCTGGCCGAGAGGCAGCAGATCCTCAACCGCCATATGCACGACCTCCTGAACTTCGCCACGGTGAACAACGCGGTCATCGCGGTGACCAACCAGGTCGCCGCCAAGCCCGACGCGTTCTTCGGAGACCCCACCAGGCCCATCGGAGGGCATATCGTCGGCCACACGGCCACGTTCCGCATATACCTGAGGAAGGGAAAGGCGGGCAAGAGGATCGCCAGGCTGATCGACTCCCCCAACCTGCCAGAGGGGGAAGCCGTCTTCATGGTCACCGAAGATGGGATAAAGGACTGATGGATTCCAGGGGGCGTGAGCCCCCAAACATCCGTCCAACCGTTCTTCTTCGAGCTATCAGGCGAGTCCAAGGACATGCCCCTGGCCGAGGCCGAGAGGTGCCTCGAGGCCGAGACCGACGGGTTCGAGGTTCTCAGGACCGGCCCCGGCTACATGATCGCGTCCTTCGACGGGAAGTTCATGGACGCAGTGGCCGACAGGATAGCCCTGACCCACAGCATGGGAAGATATCTGGGGGAGTACTCCCCAGACGACATATCCGGATTGGAATCGGTGGTGCTCCCCGAGGGGACGTTCGCCATCAGGGGCAAGAGGTTCGAGGGCATGATGAGGGACCTGGACTCCCAGTCGCTCATCCGGAGGATGGGAGGGATCCTGTCCAAGCACAACGACGTGAACCTCCGCGAGCCCGACATAATGATAAGGATGCAGATGTGCGACGGGATCCATCTGTACATCGAGCAGAGGACCACGGACACCGACCTTCTGGAGAAAAGGAAAGTGGGAGAGAGGCCGTTCTTCTCCCCCATATCCCTGCACCCCAAGTACGCCAGGGCGCTGATCAACCTGACCGGCGCCAAGAGAGGCTCCACCGTCCTGGACCCGTTCTGCGGGACCGGCGGGATAGCCATCGAAGCGGCGGAGATGGGGATGAAAGCGATGGCTTCCGACTTCGACGAGGAGATGGTCATCGGCTGCCAGGAGAACATGGACTTCTACGGCCTGGAGCTGGCCGACTTCGAGACGATCGACATAGGGGAGATCGGAGGGAGGTTCCATGAGATCGACGCCGTCTGCACCGACCCGCCCTACGGAAGATCCACGAAGACGGGCGGGGAGAGCATAGAGGCCATCTATGCCCGTGCCGGAAGATCCATACCTCAATGCCTCAAGCCCGGCGCGAGAGCCGGAGTCGTGCTGCCGCATCCGCTGTCGTTCGACACCATGACGCTGGAATCGATGTACCTGCAGAGGGTCCACGGATCTCTTTCAAGACATTATCATATCTTCAGGAACTCGCTCTGAGAGCTCGTCCGTCACGTCATCCCATGACTTCACGATAGGGTCCCATCCGTCGTAGTACGCGCGGAACGCCGTGTAGATGTTGTTAAAGTCCTTGGTCTTGGTGCGGTAGAAGCGTCCGCGGGTGCTTATCTCCATTATGTAGCTGGGACGGAGCACCATCCCGGGGTTCCAAAGGGCGGCCTGTATGAACTCGCTGCCTTCGGGACCTTTGGCCAGGACCACGAACTCCTTCTTCCTCAACGTGATGTCCGCCAGGGCCATGCCTATATCGCACCAATCGGCTACCGGAACGCCCTCGTCGGAATCCGCCATCAGATAGAAGTCCACGGGTCATGATTGCGCGCTTTGCTTTTATTATTGACGAATGCCGCCGCAACAGCCCCGTTCGAGGCACCCGTCAGAGGCCATGGACGACATTTTTATACCGCACGAACATAGCACGTCCGATATGCCTGTGCCAGGCCTGCCATGCTGGCCTTCAGCGCAGGGCCTGAGTGATTGCGATGACAGTAATCGAGAACATCCTGGACATGATCTCTGAGGGGCCCATCCATGTGGCCCTTATAGATCCCGACAAGCAGTCCCCCGAAGCCGCCGGCGAGATCGCCAGGCAGATGAAGGAGGCGGGAACCGATGCGGTATTCGTCGGAGGCTCCACGGGTGTGACCAACGAGAACCTGTCTGAGACTTCCAAGGCCATCAAGGCCGCGTCCGGCCTCCCGGTCATCCACTTCCCCGGGAGCGGCAGCGCCATCTCCAAGGACGTCGACGCGCTCCTTTTCATGAGCGTCATGAACAGCACCGACCTCACATGGGTCAACCGCGCCCAGGTCAAGGCCGCGCCCTACGTGAAGATGCTGGGCATCGAGACCATCCCCATGGGATACATCGTCGTCGAGCCCGGGATGAAGGTCGGAGAGGTCAGCAAGGCCGACACCATCAAGCACGGAGAGGTGGAGAGAGCGGTGTCCTACGCCATCGCCTGCGAGCTCTTCGGAATGCCCCTGGTCTACCTGGAGGCGGGCTCCGGAGCCGACAGGCCCGTGCCCCCCGAGATGATCTCCGCCGTGAAGAAGTCCATCAGCATCCCGCTCATCGTCGGCGGCGGCATCAGGACCCCCGAGGCGGCCGAAGCTGCCAGGAAAGCCGGCGCCGACATCATCGTCACCGGGACCCTCATCGAGCAGTGCAAGGACGACAGCAAGCTCAGGGCCGTCGTCAAGGCTTCGAAGGGGATCTGAGATGTCATACGACGGGGACAGGCCCTCGTACAACACGCCTATCTCCCCCAGGGCCCCGATGTGGCTCACGCCCGAGGAGAAGGCCGCAGGCATACACAAGGACCTGAAGATCGCTGCGAGGAGGTTCCTCTGCCCCAACTGCGGCAGGGAGTTCAGCCTCTTCCAATCCAGGGCCGTGGCCTGCAAGGCGTGCCCCCAGGCCAACCAGAACTGCCCTTACGTCAGATGCCCCTACTGCGACTCAGAGTACCCCCTGAAAGGGTTCATCGTGCCCGACAGCAAAGAGGACCAGGTCCACATGTCCGCCTACGCGGACAAGGTGTTCAACAAGTGGCAGGACTGCTACGGCAACAACCGCAGATGAGCCGTCGCCTTTTCTGGATGCAGAGCATCTG
>CAVHMZ010000102.1:0-9846 GCA_963637225.1 Segatella hominis | reverse complement strand
GAGGCTGACCTGCCACTGCTTGTTGAGCGGCGAGGGCAGGATGTCCATGATCTTCTGGTTGAACTCGGTGATAATCTTGGAGAACTTCTCGATCATCATCTGAGGGGTGAGCTGCTGCTCGACGATGGCTCTGTCCACCTTGTTGATGAACAGCATGGGCCTGACCCTCTCTTTCAGAGCCTGCCTGATGACTGTCTCGGTCTGGGGCATGATCCCCTCGACCGCGCAGCACAGGATGTACACTCCGTCCAGAGCCCTCATGGCCCTGGTGACGTCTCCTCCGAAGTCGACGTGGCCGGGAGTGTCGATGAGGTTGACCAGGTAGTGGTCGACCTTGCTGGAGCCGGGCTCCTTGTAGGGAACGACCATGGCCGCGGAAGCGGCGTTGATGGTGATCCCTCTGGCGGCCTCCTGCTCATCGTAGTCGAGCAGGCGCTGCTCGCCCGCGGTCTCGGCGGACATCATCCCGGCGCCTGCAATCAGGTTGTCGGAGAACGTGGTCTTCCCATGGTCGATATGCGCGGCAGTCCCGAGGTTCCTGATGAGCTTCTGGTCCTTCATCAGCTCGACTGCTTTCTTCGCGTTGTCCTCTTTGCGTCCCATTTCCACTCACCTTAGGATCATCTGGCAGACTGGGCTACCCTCTCGACTTCCTCTTTCTTGGCGACGGAATAGGATGTGATGTCGCCCTTGGAAGCGAGGATCAGCTCTTCTGCGAGGCATTCGTAGATGGGCTTCTTGTTCTTGGTGGACGCGGAGACGACGCCGGTGCTCAGGTTCCTGAGGGCGATGTCGAGCCTCCTCTGAGGGGACACATCGACGGCCTTAGGGACGGAGATCCCTCCGAACTGGAGCCTGGTGACCTCCTCGCGGGGGGCTGCGTTCTCGAGGCCCTCGATGAGGACCTGGACCGGGTTCTTCTTGGTCCTGGCCGCGACGATGTCGAAGGCCTGGGACACGGTCTTGTACGCCTTCATCTTCTTCCCGGTGTACTTCTCGGTCCTCATGATGTTGTTGATTAGCCTCTCGACGATGCTCAGCTTGGACTTCCCGAACCACCTGTTGGCGTGCTTTCCACCGGAGTGGGGGACGTTAGTAGGCGTCAGGTCGATGTACTTGGCCAGCCCGCCGTCGTTGACCACGACATCGGAGGTGTCGTACTTTCCGAAGATGAGCGCTTTCTGTGCTACGATCTCGTCTGACATTTGAATCATCTCACGGGCTTGTCGGTCCTGCCCCTGACCATCTGGTCGAGGGAGACGTTGTTGACTTTGATGACTTTGTAACGGACTCCGGGGATATCTCCGTAAGACCTTCCCATCCTTCCGCCGATACCTTCGACCATGACCTCGTCGTGCTCGTCGATGAAGTTGATGGCTCCGTCTCCGACTGCGAAGGCGGTGATCTGGCGCCCGTTCTTGATGAGCTGGACCTTGACGCACTTCCTGATGGCGGAGTTGGGCTGCTTGGCCTCGATACCGACTTTCTCCAGGACGATCCCGCGGGCCTGTGCGGACCCCTCGAGAGGATCGGACTTCTCTCTCAGCTTGAGGACTCTCTTCTTGTAACCTCTGTCCAGCCAGCGGAACTTCTGGCGGTCAGTCTTCATTTTTCTTGCGGTGTACAGACCGTTTCCCACTTTTTCACCTCGAATTTTTCATTATTTTCGATGGAACGTCGATAGCCCGACCTATGTCGGGCCACTAATGCTAAGGTGGCTAGCCTCACATGGTATTTAATCTTAATTGGATGGCAGAAAGCGAAGCGGTTTCGTCCGCGGCACATCCCGGCCCATGCTGGGAAACGTCGGTATCCAAGGTCGCAGCAAGCGCCGCCCAGTATCTCCATGCCCCTGAGGATCTGCTCCTCGCTGGGCGTGGCGAAGTTGAGCCTGAGGGTGTTCTCCCCTCCGGACGTGTGGAACAGCTTCCCGGGCATCATGACCAGGCCCCTGCGGACGCACTCGTCGAAGAGCCTGCCGGCATCGGTGCCGTCCGGCGTCTTCAGCCATACGAACATCCCGCCCTCGGGGTCGTTCCACCTCATTGAATCCGGCAGGCTGTCCTCCATCGCATCCAGGAAGATCCTCTTCTTGGCCTCGTACCCTTTCCTCAGGCCGTTGAGGTACGACTCGTAGTCGTTGTCCTGCATGAAGCGGTCTATGATCCTCTGGCAGAACGTGTTCGACTGAAGGCAGGTCGCCTCCAGGGTGCGGCCCGCGGCATCCCTCAGCCAGTCCGGGACGACCATCCACCCCACGCGCATCCCGGGGGAGATGGTCTTCGAGAAGGACCCCGTGAGCACGGTGTTCTCCGGGGACATCGACCTCATGGTGCGGAAGCGCCTGCCCCTGTACCCCAGCTCTCCGTAGGCATCGTCCTCGACCATCATGCAGCCGGAGCCTTCTACGATGCCGGCGACCTCCTTGCGGACATCGTCCGCATACGCATATCCCGTCGGGTTCTGATAGCTCGGCACCGAATAGAACAGCTTGGCGCCGGAATTCACGGCCTTCGACAGCGCCGAAGGGTCGATGCCCTCCGGCCCCATCTCCAGCCCGATCAGCTCGGGAGAGTATGCAGAATAGGACTGTATCGCGCCCAGATACCCCGGGCTCTCGACCGCCATCAGGTCGCCCGGATCCAAGAAGAGCTTGCCCATCATGTCAAAGCAGCACTGGGACCCGCTGGTCATCAGGACGTTCTCCCACGACGTCTCGAACCCGAGGGCGTCGCGGCACCTGCGGGCGATCCTCTCCCTGAGGGGCCTGAATCCCGTGGCGAGGTCGTACTGGAGGGCTCCGCAGGGATCCTCGGCCATCACGGCCTCCGCCGCGCGGGCCAGAGCCTCGGAGCCGAACAGGCTGTTGTCCGGGAGGCCGGTGGAGAACGAGACCATCCCCGGCCTGGCGGCGACCTCCACGAGGCCCATGATGAGCGACTCTTTCGTGGAGCGCGACGCCTTGGACAGGGAGGGCCTCAGCTTACCACCTCATGGCATCGAACGCCGCCTGCATCATCTGCGCCGACACCCCCTTGAGCTCGGGATTCATGCGGACGATCTGGTCGTGCCACTGCCTGATGGCCGCGGGCTCCGGCTTCGATGCGGACAGGCTGCCGGGCAGGGGGATCCTCTTGCTCCGGCTGACGTACATCCAGACCTCCCCGGTCTCATCCTTGTCCAGGAACGGCAGGGGCCTGACCTTCACGGTGATGACGGTGCGGTCGCTGCCCTCGAAGATCTCGGCCACCTCGGCCTCCACGGCATCCTCGGGCACAGGGATGCTGGCATCCCCTTCCTCCAGGGCGATGGACTGCACAGACTTGTCCTTCATGTAGAACCTGCACTGGAACTTTCCCGGCTTGAGCATATGGACGGCCACTGCGCCGTCTGCGAAGCTGGCCTTGACCCTCTCGGGATTGACGATCGAGATGAACCTCTTCATCGGGAAGGAGTTCACCGTGATGAACATGATATATCTGTCCTGGTTCGATGCGAAGATCTCATTCTTGATCCCCTCCAGGTCTGCGACCCACAGGTCGCCTGCCTTCTCCATCGGGACCTCGACCTTCTTGCCCTTCTCGGGTCCTATGAACAGAGAGAACCTCCTTGCGCCGTTCATCTTCAGCCTGAGCCTGTCACCCATGGCATCCACGTCGACATCCTCGATCCCATTGGCGTCTCCGAGATACCTCTTGAGCCCGGATCCCGCGTCCCACTCGATGCACGGCACGTAGCACTGGACGGCAAACGCCGTGCCGCCGTTTGCGAACTCTACAGACCCGTCGGCCGAATCGTGGGCCTCGGTCTCTCCGAACGCCGTCAGCGTGTATACCGTGTCGGTGCCGACATCGCCGTTGCCTGGTCTCTCGCAGGCCAGATCGGGGATCAGCACGAACCTGGCGCGAGCCAGCTCTGAACCCTCGCACCTCAGGACCAGATCCATCACGCCGCCTTCCGTCAGCTCGAAGAACATGGGACCCTTCGCCACGGGGCTCTCTGCGGCGACGGAAGCCCCGTCCGGGCGCTCCACGGACACCGTGCACTCCTTCGGCTCGCAGTTCTCGACGACAGCCTGGAACACAGGCGGCTTCGCATAGAGCGGAAGGGTCTCGCCGTTGCAGGACGCGTCCGCGAACGGCGCTCCTGCAGGCAGCTTGAGGGATCCTGCGGGCTTCTTCCTCTTGACCTTCTTCACGGGCTTCGGCTTGGGCTCTTCCGGCTTCCCGGCTTCAGGGGCAGAGGCCTCGGCGCTGGCGCCGCACTCCGCATCCCCTGCGCCTTCATCCCCCTTGCTGGAATCGTTCAGCCAGACCCCTCCCGCCAGGGACACCTCGGCGTGCACCACCCTGACGTCGCCGATGTCGAAGGATTCTTTCTCATCCATCCTGCTGGAGCGTATGGAGCGGCCTTTCGGGAAGGCTATGTAGACATCTCCTGCGGGCTTTCCCACGGGCATCCCCGCGTTGTTGTAGAACTGCAGGCTGCGCGGCCTGTTCTCGAAGACGGTCTCCCCGTCTATCATGAGCTTGAACGCATCGAACGGCGAGATGCCCGCGCCCGTGAGATCCAGCGTGGCCGGCCTGGACTGCCTGCCCGTTCCCCTCGGAACGGACCCGAGGCGCCCCATCGGGACTACGCCGGAAGCGCAGTCGATCGACGCCTCGAACCTGGCGTTCTCGCCGGACCCGAACCTGGGGATGTAGAGCTGGAACGTGCGGTTCAGGTAGTTGACCTTCGGAACCGTGGTGCCGAAACCTGCTTGGGCCTCCCCCTCCGGCTTCGCCTTGGCCTTCGCGGGCTTCGCCGCGGGCCTCTGCGTAGGTGGGTCCCCCTCCTTCTCGGAGAAGAACTCTTCGAAACTCATGTCGGAGATATCCTTGCGCCCTTCCATTCTAAACACCGATGCCCATATGCCCCACGGTATAGTTAACCCTTATTCGGATGGATGCATATGGCAGATGCATCTGCCCGCAGATGCCCGGCCTCAGGAGAGTGGCTGCTGCGCCGGAGCCGGCGGGAACGGCCCGGAGCCGCCATGGCCGCTGACATCGATTGTCTATTTTTCTCGCCGTATCGATACATTTGTCTATCGGCATCGGTCTAATCGAATCTTTTATCTACGTAATCGATGTACATCCATTCCCGTTGATTTGACATGAAGTTGATTTTCGTCAGCGGAGGCGTGATATCTGGTCTCGGAAAGGGGATCACTGCATCTTCCATCGGAAGGCTGCTGGAATCCCGCGGGATCAAGGTCTCGGCCATAAAGATAGACCCGTACCTGAACATCGACGCAGGGACCATGAACCCCTACGAGCACGGCGAAGTTTACGTGCTCGACGACGGAGGGGAGGTGGACCTGGACCTCGGGAACTACGAGAGGTTCATGGACCTCCACCTGACCCGGGACCACAACATCACAACCGGGAAGGTGTACCGCGCTGTCATCGAGAACGAGAGGCACGGAGAGTACCTGGGGAAGACAGTGCAGATCATCCCCCATGTGACCAACGAGATCAAGCGCAGGATCACCTCCGTGGCCAGGGACTCCGGGGCCGACGTGGTCATCGTCGAGCTCGGGGGCACCGTTGGAGACATGGAGTCCATGCCCTTCCTCGAGGCTGCCAGGCAGCTCGGCCGCGATCTCGGGAGGGAGGAGAACGTCATGTTCATCCACACCACTCTCATCCCGATCATGGGGTCCGTGGGAGAGGAGAAGACCAAGCCCACCCAGCACTCTGTGAAGGAGCTCATGAGCATAGGGATCCGCCCGGACATAATCGTCGGGCGCTGCTCCGAGCCCCTGAGCCCGGCCGCAGTGTCCAAGATCGCCATGTTCTGCGACGTTCCCGAGAAGGCCGTGATCTCCACCCCTGATGCCCGCAGCATCTACGAGGTCCCGCTCAACCTGGAGAAGCAGGGCGTGGCAGACTACATAATAGACCGCATGAGGCTCGGGCCCATGACCTCCAAGAGGAACATGGACTCCTGGGAGAGGTACGTGAGCAAGGTGGTCAACCCCAAGAGAGAGGTCACCGTCGCCCTGGTCGGGAAGTACACCGCCCTGGCCGACTCCTACCTGTCCCACCTGGAATCGTTCACCCATGCGGGTGCCGAGATGGAGTGCAAGGTCAGGATCAAGTTCGTGGACAGCGACCAGCTCCTGAACGGGAAGGCCCCCGAGATCCTCGGAGACGCGGACGGGATCATAATCCCCGGAGGATTCGGGACGAGAGGGGTCGAAGGGATGATCGCGGCCGCGAAGTACGCAAGGGAGGGCAACGTGCCGTTCCTGGGAGTCTGCCTCGGGTTCCAGATAGCCACCATCGAGTTCTGCAGGGACGTCCTCGGGCTCGGCATGGCCACCAGCACGGAGTTCGACCCGTCCACGCCGGATCCCGTCATATGCATCATGGACGAGCAGAAGGGCATCGTGGACATGGGGGCGACCATGCGCCTGGGCGCCCAGGACGTGGTCGTGTCCGCAGGGTCGAAGGCCGCAGACCTCTACGGCTCGGAGCACATATCCGAGAGGCACAGGCACAGGTACGAGGTCAATCCCGAGTACATCGCGAGGATCGAAGAGGCGGGCTGGAAGTTCACCGGGCGCTCGGAATGCGGCACCAGGATGGAGATCGGAGAACTGGAAGGGCACCCGTACTATGTGGCATCCCAGTTCCACCCGGAGTTCAAGTCCAAGCCCGGACGCCCCTCGCCGCTGCACTTGGGGCTAGTCCGCGCGGCAATCGCCCGCAAGGGCTGAAAACCTCTGAAAACACAGGGGCATAGGCCCCTGACTTTGATTTATACTGTTAAATCCGAGGAATAGGGCATAATGAGTTCATGGTATGAACGTAAATGACAATTCCAAAAGCACATACCCCTGTGACATGGCAAGGAGAGACGCCATGAGCTATATGGACGTGCAATACCTCAGATTGCTGATACTGCACCTGTACGACCACGGAGAAACCATGCAGAAGGACCTTCAATACGTGTACACGAACAGCAACCGCGTGCTCGCAGACAGGCTGAAGTACATGGAGGCCACCGGACTGGCGGTCCGCGAGTATCGGAAATGCAAAGACTCGAAGCACAAAGCGAACTTCTGGAAGCTGACCGTGAAAGGCGTGTACTTCGCGACGTTCTACAAAGTTATGAGACGCGCCGCACAGATGGATGAGTACTCCCTGGAGCCGTTCGGTGGCCCGGAGGACATGCAGAGGCGAGCCTTTATAATAGGTCCCCCCATAGCCGGCATAGGCGATTGAAATGTCCAGCGAAGACGATTACATGGCATTGCTTAACAGGGCCAAGATTGCATGCCCCGAGACCATCGAGAACCACGAGAGGTTCGAGATCCCTGAGCTCGATATTCTCCAAGAAGGGAAGATCACCGTCTTCAGGAACTTCATCGATGTCACCGACAAGCTCAGGCGCGACCCCCAGCACGTGCTCCAGTTCCTCCTCAAGGAGCTGGGCGCCCCCGGGAACGTCGAAGGGCGCAGGGCCGTGTTCAAAGCCAAGATCAACCCGACAGTTATCAATGACAAGATCCAGATCTACACAGAAACCTATGTCATCTGCTCCGAGTGCGGGCTCCCCGACACCAAGATGATCAAGGACGGAAGGACCCTCATGCTGGAGTGCGAGGCCTGCGGAGCCCGCAGGCCGATCACCGTCAGGAAATCTGTCAGGGCCGACACGGCCAACACCCTCCGCGAGGGCGACATCATCGAGCTGCAGATCACCGACATCGGAAAGAAGGGAGACGGGACAGGGAAGTTCTACGACTATCTCGTCGTCGTCCCCGGGACCGTCAAGGGCACGAAGGTGCACGCCAAGATCACCAAGATCTCCGCGAAGACCGCCTTCGCCGTCCCCACGACGGAGCCTTGCACCCGCTGATGAGATACTACGTCGAATCCTATGGATGCACCATGAACTTCGGAGAGGGCCGGGGCCTCTCCGAGGACATGGCATCCCTGGGATACCAACCTGCTTCGTCCGCAGATGATGCGGACATAATCATTCTCAACACGTGCACCGTGGTCGAGACCACCGAGAAGAAAATGCTCGCCCGCGTCTCCGAACTGAAGAAGATGGGGAAAGAGGTCGTCGTGACCGGATGCATGGCGAAAGTCCAGCCCAAGAGAATAGAGATACGCCTCCCGGGCTCTCCGATAGTCCCTCCCTCTGAGTACTCCGGCTTCAAGTCCGTGATAACGGAGAGGTACGGGATCGGAGGATGCGCCGTGCCGATAGACTTCGGATCGGACTCCATCCTGCCCATCGCTCAGGGATGCCTCGGGAACTGCTCCTACTGCATCACGCGCTTCGCAAGGGGAACGCTGGAGAGCTATCCCAAAGAGGATCTGGTGTCCAAGTTCGGGAAGTTCATCGATAGAGGGTCCAGGGAGGTACTGGTCACAGCCCAGGACGTGGGAAGCTACGGGATTGACACCGGAACGGATCTGAACGACCTCGTGCGCTCGATGCTCCGGCACGAAGGCGACTACAGGATCAGGCTGGGGATGAGCAACCCCGACAGCCTGTGGAGGATCGCCGACGGCCTGACGCCGCTCATGGACGACGAGAGGCTCTACAGGTTCGTGCACATCCCGGTACAGAGCGGTAGCGACGATGTCCTGAAAGGCATGCGCAGGAAATACACCGTCGAGAGGTTCATGGAGCTTGTGGACAAGCTGCGCGCAGATGTCCCCGACATCAGCATCGCTACAGACCTGATATGCGGATTCCCCGGCGAGACCGATGGGGACCATCAGAAGAGCATGGGCCTCATAAAGGAACTCCGCGCCGACACTGTGAACATAACAAGGTTCTCCCCCAGGCCAGGGACGGATGCTGCCCAGATGGAACAGATCCATGGAAGGATCTCGTCGGAGAGGTCTGCCGAGCTCACGAAGATGAAGAACGACACCGAGCTCGATGTGAACAAAGCTCTGGTCGGGCGCAGGTTCAAGGCCCTGGCCACCGAGAACGGGAAAGAAGGGACCATACTCAGGACAGACAACTACCGCCCGGTCGTGATACGGGAAGCCATCCCTCTTGGAACATTCGCCGATGTCGAGGTCACGGATGCCAGGCCCACCTATCTTCTCGGCAAGCTGATGCGACGCAGATCCGACATGGATCACGCGAACGGCCAGAATTGAATTATATCCGAAGTAGATACGGCGGACGACAGTCCCGTGGTGTAGTGGTCAATCATGCTGGCCTTTGGAGCCGGCGACTCCGGTTCGAACCCGGACGGGACTACCATTCACTCCTTCGAACTTCTGAGGAACAGCTCGACCGGATCGAGATAAGATTCGTCGAAGAAGCTGCCGCCCCTCATCATCGCATCGAATATCGGCTGGTTGAACTGGTTGAGGCCGTTAAGCTTCATGACTGCCGCAACGACAGCCAGGACGGCCTTGTCGATGATGCTGAGCTTGGATCTGTCGATCCATCCCCTGAGATAGTACACAGGAGCGTGGATGCCGTTCTTCTCGGCGACCTTAGGTTTCGAGAACCTGCTTTCATCGTCCAAACCGACGACGCACAGCGCACGGACCTTCGAGGCATCGACCTTGCGGAGCCCCATGACAGCGTCCTTGCGGAGCCATCCGAAGAAGACGATCGGCTCGCCCTCGGGCTCCGATCCTGCTACGTAAGCAGGAGTGGATGTGCGCTCCGAGAGGATCTCGGCATATTTCTTGGAAGAGCCCGATTTCGAAGAATAGACGATGATCATGAAAGTCACCTGAGAGAATGAAAAGAATGATGTTCGATGCTACGTTTAGTGCATGGTAAGCTGCCTCGGAATTGCGGGAAACTCGC
>CAVHMZ010000101.1:0-5098 GCA_963637225.1 Segatella hominis | reverse complement strand
CACGACATCGTCGAACCCTCCTTCGGATCCGCAGTTGAACCCGAACCATCCCAGCCACAGGACCATGCATCCGAGGAACATCAGGGGGACGTTGTGGGCCCTCCCCTTGGAGATCCTCCCGCTCCTCTTGCCGATGGCGACAGCTGCCGCCACCCCCGAGATTCCGGAGCACATGTGCACCACGGTCCCTCCCGCGAAGTCCTGCGCGGGAAGCCCCAGGCTGGTCAGCCCGTCGGACAGGAAGCCTCCTCCCCAGACCATGTGGGCCATGGGCGCATAGACGAGGAACGACCAGGCCGCGAGGAACAGCAGGATCGCAGGGAACCTGACGCGCTCTGCGGTGGCTCCGAACACTATGCACGAAGTGACTATCGCGAACATGCCCTGGAAGAGCATGAACTCCATGGACGGGATCCCCGTCTCTCCGTCGAACGTCTCCGACAAGGACAGCCCCTTTCCGAAGGCGTATTCCAGGTTCCCGATGAAGCTCCCGTCCCCGGACATGGCAAGGCTGAACCCGACAGCCCACCAGATGATCCCGACCAGCGCCATGACGCCTATGCACTGGGCCATCATGGAGGTCATGCTCTGCTTCCTGAGCATGCCTCCGTAGAAAAGCGCGATCGCCGGCGCCATGATGAACACCAGCAGGCCGCAGAAGAACATGAACAGAGACGAATCCGCGTCTATCTGCTCGCCGAAGCCCTCGGCAGCGGCAGATGCCTCGGGCAGGATGAACACCGTGAGGGACAGCAGGGCCATCAGCCCGAGCATCGCCTTTCCGAACAACCTCATTGTTTTCGCACACTCCAACACTTGTATCTCATGATTGAGATAGATTAGACAATTGTCTAATATTATATGAAGATGACTAATAAATGATGACAAATATAGACATTTGTTCGATAGATGTTGATTGCGATGTTCAATCGGATGCATCGCCTGCCAATGGGAAGCAGCGCCCATGGCGGATCGGGGTGAGAAAACAGAGGGGCCGCGGCCTCCGCGGCACGGGCATGATCTCGCGGGCAAGCACGATCTCGGAGAGATCGTCCGAGGCCATGCTCTCGGATCGTATCCCGAGGAGACGGCGGGGTCAGAACTCGAACCCGCCCATGATGTCGCCCTTCTCGAGGCAGCGGACGAACCAGTCCCCGATGTCCCTGCAGCATGAGGGGGAGTGCTCCGTCATGGCGCACTTGGCGCTGTCGAGCGTGCGGGCGATGTTCCTGACGTAGGCCTCCGCGTCCCTGGACTTTCCGGTCCTCAGGAGCGAGGACACCTCGGACTGGCAGGATTCTCTCACAGCTTCCGACGAGAGCATGTACGCCAGGTCGGCGGGGCTGCGGCACTCGTTGAAGCCCATGCCGGGGGCTCCAGAGAAGAACAGCTGCTCCTTGGACCTCAGGGCGGCGGACAGGATCTCCGCCACATGGGCCCTGTCGGAGCGGATGCCTCCGCCCACGGCATCCTTGACGAGCTCCATCGATCTGTTCTCGCCCAGGGATTCGCTCATGCGGAGCACAAGCTGCTTCAGCTCCCAGGAGCTCATTTCTGCCATCATGTCCATCATTCCGTTCTCAGAGGCCATGATGTCATGATGGGCGGTCAAGTATATTAACCGTCGTTTGTAATGTTTGTAACGATTACAATGTCTGAAACGATTGTAATCTGACACTGGCCGCTGTCACAGATGCGATATGCCTGCATCGCAGGGCTTCCGCCGGACTGAAAGTCATCTGATGCCGGATGCTCGGGTTCGCGCGTCCAGGTCCAGGAACGCCGATGCGCCCTTCCCTGCCTTGGCGGACTCTATGAGCTCCGCGATGAGGTAGTCCGCTTCCCTGTGTGGGGACGATGCCATCTTCCTTACCGCAGTGTCTGCCGTTGCGGCTATCGCCAGCAGGATCTCGTTTGGATCCAGGCCCTTGAACCTGCAGTCGGTCAAGATCCCGAAGAACGCCTGGGACAGGCCGTCGGACAGATCCTTCCTTGTCGGAGGGTCGTGCGACAGGACGGCCTTCTCGACGGCATCCTTCACGGATCCTCCGATCGCCTCCGCGGCCGGGCCCGGGAGCTCGCACACGATCTCCGGAGCCGGCGCCGGAGGCGCAGGCTCCTCCTTCGCGGGAATGCTCTCGCCAGAGCTGCCGTCCAGGTCTTCCAGCTCCATCCCGAACAGCTCCGCGACCCTGTCCCCTCCGAGCATCCTGGACGAAGGGCGGCCCGCGTTGGCCAGCATGGACTCCAGCTTGGCCTGGGCGGTCTTCCCCACAAGCCCTTCGATGTCTATGTTCCTCAGCTTGAAGAAAAGCGTCGGATCGGAATCGAGCCTCCTCCCTATCCCGTACAGCACCGCGGCGACGTGCTTGCACATGTAAGCGTAGTCCGGGCAGGAGCAGGAGAACTTGATCTCCGACGGCCTGGGGAATAGGCCGTTCTGCGAGAGGAACAGCTTCCCGACCTCTTCCGGGAACCTCCCGTCCACCAGCGCCTCCACGTTCGAGACCTTCCCCGCGCATTCGTCGACAATCCTCTTCTCCGTCCGCTTGTCCAGTTCGGCGATGTCCACCTGCACGCTGTACGGGCGCGGGGAGCTCCCTCTGACCTTCGCCCGCACGTGCCGGCCGTCGATCTTCAGGTCTATCACCGACCCGTTCCTCAGGTACGTCCTCCCGCGGGGCAGGCGGTTCTCGAAGTCGGAATAGCTCTCCAGGTTGGCGTTCCATGCCTTTCCCCACCAGCTCTCCGCTATGGTGCGGCCTTTGACCCTGACAGGCTCCATGATGTCTTCGCCCATATCCGTCACTCCAGTCTGAACATGTCCAGGATATCGCTGTCGCTCAGGTCGGCGATCCAGTTCTCTCCGGTTCCGACGACCATCTCCGCCAGCTCCTTCTTCTTCTCTATGCTCTCGGCGACCCTTTCCTCGATGGTCCCCTGGCAGATCAGCCTGTAGACCATGACGCTGCGGGTCTGCCCGATGCGGAACGCCCTGTCCGTGGCCTGGTTCTCCACGGCCGGGTTCCACCACCGGTCGAAATGTATCACGTGGTTGGCTGCGGTCAGGTTCAGCCCGACCCCTCCCGCTTTGATGGAGAGCACCATGTACGGGATGTACTCGTTCCCGTCGTTGAACCTGCGGACCATGTCGTTCCTGTCTTTCAGGCTGGTGCCCCCGTGGAGCACGAAGCCCTTCCTTCCGAATATCGACTCCAGGAACGACGAGAGCGGGCCGGTCATCTCCCTGTACTGGGTAAAGACCAGCACCCTCTCTCCGCTGTCCCTCACGTTCTCGCATATCTGGCGCATGACCTGCAGCTTCCCGCTCTCCGACTCGTCGAAACCGTCGGTGCCCAGGTAGAGGTCCGGGTGGTCGCAGATCTGCTTGAACTTGGTGATCGCCGCAAGGACGATGCCCCGCTTCGCTCCGTTGTCGGACATGGCCAGGTTCTCCGCGAACTGCTGCATGTAGTCCTTGTACAGGACCTCCTGCTTCTTGGTGAGCTTCGTCTCCATGTCGATCTCGGTCTTCTCCGGCAGGTCGTCTATGATGCGCTTGTCGGTCTTGAGCCTGCGGAGGATGAACGGCGAGGTGACGTTGCGTATCCTGGCGTACATGTCCGGGTCCCCGGCTATCCTGCCGGAGTAGTCCTTGAACTCCGACGCGGTCCCCAGCAGGCCCCTGTTGGTGAAATCGAAGAGGGTCCACATGTCGGACAGGCTGTTCTCCACGGGCGTTCCGGTCATCGCGAGCCTGTACCCCTTCAGGGCCCTGACGGCCTTGGACTGGGCGGACCCGGGGTTCTTGATAGCTTGCGCTTCATCGAGTATGACGGAGTCCCACTGCTTATCGGCGATGTCCTTCCGGGTGCGGACCATCCCGTAGGTGGTTATGGTGAGGAACGAGTCTCCCGCCGCCCCCTTGCCGTGGGCTATCGACACTGGCATCTCCGGAGCGAACTTGGCGATCTCCCTCTGCCAGTTCCCCATGAGGGACGCGGGCACCACCAGCAGGTGCCTCCCGCCGGAGGAGGACCTGAGCTTCTCCAGGTAGGCGATGACCTGCACCGTCTTCCCCAGCCCCATGTCGTCCGCAAGGCATGCACCGAACCCGAGGCTGCGGAGCCGGCAGAGCCAGTTGAACCCGCGCTTCTGGTACGGCCTGAGGGAACCTTTGAAGGTGTCCGGAAGGCCGACGTCCTCGAAATCGGCCTCCCTCATCCTGCGGATGATGTCCTCCAGCCATTTGCCTCCCCTGACCTCCGCATCGGGGGCGGGAGGCTCGTCCAGGCCGGCAGCCATCCTGAGGGCCTCCGCGGCGGTGACCTGGGCCGCTTCCGGCTCCTCGAACAGCTTCAGCGCCCTCTCGAGGGTGCTCTTGTCCGCTTCCACCCATTTTCCTTTGATGAACGCCAGCCCGCGCCCGGACTCTATGATCGAGCGGATCTCCGCTTCCGTCAGTTCTTCGCCGTCCACCGTCACCGCGGGCCTGAGGGACAGCAGGGACTCGGCGCCGAACAGCGACGGTCCCTTGTCGCCTACGATCATCTCCAGGGACATGGACCTGCTGCGGTTCTTCCACCATGCGGGGATCCTGCAGATTATGCCTGCCTCTTCGTAGACCGGCACCTCCTTGAGGAACGTGTATGCGTCGTCAGGGGAGAAGGACAGGGGATGGAACAGCTCTCCGCTCTCGATGAGCGAGGACATCAGCGGGCTGCGGTCCGCCACCGATTCCAATCCCGTAAGCAGCTGGAGCAGCTTCCTCTTGTCCCCCGAGTATTCCTTGAGGGCGTTGGCCAGGGGGTGGTGGGTCACCTTCCCGTTGGACACGGACGAATACGATGCGACGAAGGCGAAGCCGCCGAGCTTCCGGTCCTCCACAAGGTGGAAGAAGATCCTGCCCGGGGTCTTCAGCCTGTCGTTCTTGGATGAGAAGTACGAGGTGACGTCGCCGTCGAAGGACCTGATGCCGAACCTGTACTCCAGGAGCAGGTGGGACCATATCGTTGACACCCAATCGGAGTCGACGTAGTCCGATCCCCTGATGAACGGAACGCGGGCGGCCAGTTTCCCCAGGGCGGCCGGGTCCGGC
>CAVHMZ010000100.1:0-3261 GCA_963637225.1 Segatella hominis | reverse complement strand
CCCGTCTTCTGTACCGATGTGCACTTAAGTTCTTAAAACTTTGTCAGGGAGATGTATTATTAGTTCTTAGAACCTTTACATATTGAGAACCTATGAACACGTGCATTTGCATGCCATACGGCATCAGAGCGAGCAAAAACCCCGTTTTATACGCGCAGCTCCGCGTGAAAGCGCATGGAGCAGATGATCCAAGAGACATGCCTCGTATGACAGAGAACCAAGGATGATGGCATAGAGGGGGCTAACGCCCCCATGGTTTCATTCCCCATGCAAAACGCATAAGGGAGGCCGCCCCTCTCGGGGCGTAAAGAGAGCACCAAGTTCCGTTTGGAGAGACCTCTTCACTTCTTCCTCTTACGGAAGGTGACCTTTGAATCCTTCATGTTGAGCACGGCATCTTCGAGCTTGGTGATGACGTCGCTGCTGGTCTGTATGAGGTCCCAGCCCACTTCCTTCATCATGATCGCCTCTCCGGCGATGAACAGCCTCGCGGTGATGCTGTACTTGCAGCTGCCTCCGGTGTCGTTGTAGCGGGACACGTGCATCGTGAGGGACTCCGGCTTGTAGATCTTGGAAATCTTCGTCACCATGCCCTCGATGTCCGCGTATATGGCAGACGTGGCATCCTTCTCGTCGTCCTCCAGGCCGCTTATCTGAACCAGGAGCATGTCCCTCTCCCTGCAGGCGGACAGCAGCTCGATGATGTCGTACTCGGTGAGCACTCCGACGAGCTCCTTGCCCTCCACCACGGGAAGGGTGGAGATCTTGTAGTCGACCATCAGGTCGATAGCCTCCGAGATGTCGCTGTCCCACGGGATCGACTGGACGCAGGTGAGGGCGATGGACTCCACGGTGATCTGGGCCTTGGAGCTCTTCTCCAGGTCCCCGATGAGCTTGTTGTCCTTCCTCCAGTTGCAGTCGATGACCTCCCTCATCCCCACGATCCCGATGATGCTGTTGGCATCGTTGACCACGGGCATTGTCCTGTAGTCTCCACGGATCATCATGTCCATGGCGTCGTCCATCAGGTCGTTGGCCTTCACGGACTCCACGGGGTTGGTCATGATCTCCCAGACCTTGATCTCCTTCAGGGCCTTGATCCCTCTGACGATCTCGATCAGCTTGGTCCTCCTCACGATGCCTATTATCTTCTTTCCGTTCAGGACAGGGAGCTGGCGGCAGTTGCTGGACACCATGATCTCCGCGATCTTCGTGATCTGCATGTCCATCGTCACTGCGGGCAGCTGTCTAATGTAGTTCTTGACCTTGGCATCAAGGGTGACGCTCTTCTTCTTGAGGATCGAAGCGTAGCTTATCATGCCCTTGAACTCGCCTGCGTCCACTACGGGGATATCCTGGTATCTGGACTCCCTCATGACCGACAGCGCATCCGAGATGCGGTCGTCGGTGGATACGGTCGGGAATTCGGCGGACATGATTTCATCGACGGAGAAGCCGTCGATCTGCGATCTGAGCATTGTAATCTTCTTCAGATCCTCTAGGTCCTTTACAGCCATTAGAATTTCACCTCTGGACAGAACATCGGCCGGGGACGTTATAAGCCTTCTCGGCCGGCCGGACAGATATTACGAGTTCCGATGCCGGCGCTTCGAAAATCGATATCGACATGGGAGAAAAGCCGGGAACCGCGGTATGCACGGTGCGATTCCCAGCAAGCATTAAATAGGTTCAGAGGTCCGCGAAGGACGCGCCTGCCAGCAGGCCGTCGATGATGCGCGGGACCTCGGCGATCTTCACGCGCTTCTGCTCCGTGGAGTCCCTGTCGCGGATGGTCGCGGTGCCGGGAGCGGCCCCGCTGTCGAGGGAGTCGTAGTCCACTGTGATGCACCACGGGGTCCCGACCTCGTCCATCCTGGCGTACCTCTTCCCGATGGTGCCGGAGCCGTCGTAGTAGGCCTCGACCCTGTGGGAATGGACCTTCTCGTAGATCGAGCGGGCGATGTCGTCCAGGCCGTCCTTCTCCATCAGCGGGAACACCCCGACTTTGATGGGCGCGACGGCGGGCTTCAGCCTGAGGACGGTGTAGCCCTCCTTCTCGTCGTAGGAGTAGGCGTGCTCCAGGACGGAGTAGAATATCCTGTCCAGCCCGTGGGAGGGCTCGATGACGTGGGGCACGACGCGCTCGCCGGCGACCTTCTCGGCGACCTTGGCGATCTCGAAGAACTCGTCCGTGAGCTCGATCTCCTCCCCGTCTACGGAGACTTTCAGCTTTCCGTCCTTCACGTCGGAGGGCTTCGCCTCTTCCATGGCGGCGGCGATGGCCTTGGCCTTCCCCTTGAATGCGGGGCCGAGGGCCTTGTGCTTGGCGCGGACCTTCTCGGCCTCCATCTCCCTGGGCTCGCCGAACCTCTTGAAGTGGGTGAGCTCCGTGCCGGAGAACTCCGCATGCCTGGAGAGGTCCCAGCATCCCCTGTCGGCGATCCCGGTGATCTCTGTCCAGCCGTAGGACAGGAGGACTTCCGCGTCCCAGCAGTCCGCGGCGTAATGGGCCATCTCGTCCTTCTCGTGCTGCCTGAACCTGAGCCTGGCGGGGTCGATCCCCAGCGCGGTCAGGAGCTGCTTGGTGGTGTACACGAAGTAGGCGAGCACGCGGTTGGCGATGATGCCCTTCTCCACGGCTTCCTTCACTGTGACCGTCGCCATGCCCGTGCCCGTGTTGGGCAGGAGGTCCAGAACCTCGTTCTCGATCTGGGGGAACCTGGGCCAGTCCTTGTCCTCGGGATCGACGAAGAGCTCCACCTCCATCATGTTGAACTCCCTCATGCGGATCATCCCCTGCCTGGGGGCGATCTCGTTCCTGTACCCGCGGCCGGTCTGGATGACCCCCAGCGGCATCTTCTCCCTGTTGTACCTGTAGAGGTTGGGGAAGTTGACGAAGATCCCCTGGGCGGTCTCGGGCCTCAGATATCCGACGCGGGCCGAGCCGGGGCCGATGGCGGTCTTGAACATCAGGTTGAATTCCTCGACCGGGCCCAGGTCGCCCCCGCACTCGGGGCACTTGACCCCGTGCTCGGCGAATGCCTCCTCCAGCTGCTTCGGGGTGAGCACGTCGGGGTTGTCGTAGAACCCCTTGACCAGATGGTCGGCCCTGAAAGGGGCCCGGCATTTCCGGCAGTATGTGATGAGATCCGCGAACTCGTCCACATGACCGGATGCCTTGAAGACCTCCCTGGGATTGACGGTCTCCGAGTCTATCTCCACGAAGCCCTCCCTTCCCTTGTAGATCGACCTCCATACGTC
>CAVHMZ010000099.1:0-2521 GCA_963637225.1 Segatella hominis | reverse complement strand
CGGGGACGATCTCGTTCCAGGAGTTGGCTATGCCGATGAACGGCTTGTCGAAGTCTTCGTCTGCAAGCCCGTCGGCCCTCAGAAGGCTCCTCTGAGGGGCTGCTGCCGGCCCTTTCTTGATTGCATCGCTTCTCATCGATGATCACTGGTTCTGCGAACATCGGGAGATATAAAAACCCTAAGACACGAAGGCTCCCGATGCACGATTCGATGCAAGAGGACAGGAAAAAGGCAAATGGGTTTGTGACGGGGGGACGGATCCCCCCATTATTGGTTTATGCGCTGCGAAGCACGATCTCGATGTTTACGCCATCGGGGACCTGGATCCTCATGAGCTGCCTCAGGGCACGCTCGTCGGCGTCCAGATCAATGAGCCTCTTGTGTATGCGCATCTCCCAGCGATCCCAGGTCTCGCTTCCCTCTCCGTCGGGGCTCTTCCTGCAGGGTACCTTCAGCTTCTTTGTGGGAAGCGGTACGGGCCCGCGGATATCCACGCCGGTCCTCTGGGAGATCCCTTTGATCTGGGCGCAGACACTGTCGACCTTTACAGGGTCGGTGCCGCTGAGAGAGATTCTTGCGCGCTGTGACATCTTTTATCCCTTAGAGATAAGGTGAAATTGAGGAGGCTTTCAAGCCTTCTCGACTTCGATGCACATTCCAGCAGCGACGGTCTGTCCCATGTCACGGATGGCGAACCTTCCGAGAGGCGGGAACTCCTTAGCGGTCTCGATGACCATGGGCTTCGTGGGCTCGAGCTTGACGACAGCGATGTCCCCGGTCTTGAGGAAGTCGGGGTGGTCTGCCTTGACCTGACCAGACTTGGGGTCGATGGTCTTGAGGAGCTCAATGAACCTGCACGCCGTCTGAGTGGTGTGGCAGTGGAACACAGGAGTGTATCCGACTGTGATGACGGACGGGTGGTTCAGCACGACGATCTGAGCAGTGAAGGTCTTAGCGACGGAGGGCGGGTTGTCGACGGGTCCGGCGACATCTCCCCTCTTGATGTCGTTCTTAGCGACTCCACGGACGTTGAATCCGACGTTGTCGCCAGGAAGGGCCTGGGGCAGCTGCTCGTGGTGCATCTCGATGGACTTGACCTCTCCGGGCACGTGGGAGGGCTCGAACATGACCTTCATGTTGGGCTTGAGGATACCGGTCTCGACGCGTCCGACGGGGACGGTTCCGATACCGGTGATGGTGTAGACGTCCTGGACGGGCAGCCTGAGGGGCTTCTCGGTGTGCTTCTCGGGAACCTTGAGGTTGTCGAGGGCAGCTATGAGGGTGGGTCCCTTGTACCACGGGGTGTTGGGGGAGAGCACCTTGATGTTGTCGCCCTGGTAGGCGGAAACGGGGATGAAGGGGACTTCATCGGTCTTGACGCCGACCATCTTCATGAGCTTGACCATGGCTTCCTTGGCCTCGTTGTACTTGGCCTCCTCGTACTTCACAGCGTCCATCTTGTTGATGGCGACGATGATCTGCTTGACTCCGAGGGTGGTGGCAAGGAAGACGTGCTCCTTGGTCTGAGCCTGGGGCCCCTCGATGGCAGAGCAGGTGATGATGGCTGCGTCGGCCTGGGAGGTTCCGGTGATCATGTTCTTGACGAAGTCGCGGTGTCCGGGGGCATCGATGACGGTGAAGTAGTACTTGTCGGTGTAGAACTTCTTGTGCGCGACATCGATGGTGACTCCTCTCTCCCTCTCCTCTTTGAGTCCGTCCATGACCCAGGCGAAGTAGAAGGATCCCTTTCCTTTCTCCTCGGCTTCTTTCTTGTATTTCTCGACGATGTGGGGGTCGATCGCGCCGGTCTCCAGGAGGATCCTACCGGTGAGGGTGGACTTTCCGTGGTCGACGTGGCCGATGATGACCAGATTCATGTGCTCTTTCTCTGCCATTTTCATTCCTCCGTTTTGTGGAACGCTATTGCGTGCGATAAGATGTTTGTATTTAAAGGTGACTGACTGTCTCCTCAGCCTCAGAGGCCGGCGTAGTAGCCTGCGTCGTAGGGCTCGGGATTCAATCCCTTGCGGGTTCTGATCTCGGTGACGATCTTCTTCTGAAGCTCGGGCGGAACCTGGTGGAATCCTGCGTTCTCGATGGACCAGATAGCGCGTCCCTGGGTGGATCCGCGGATATCGGACGAGAATCCGAACATGTCTGCGACGGGCACCTCTGCGGTGACGGTGGAGTCTGCTCCCTCCTGGCCCATCTCGAGGATGGTCCCGCGGCGCTGGTTGATCAGGTTGACCGCGCCTCCCATGTAGTCGGGGGGCACGCTGATGAACAGCTTCTGCATGGGCTCGAGGAGGATCCTTCCGGCCTGGCACATGGCTCCGTAGATACCGTCCCTGACTGCAGGGATGATCTGGGCGGGGCCTCTGTGGATGGTGTCCTCATGCAGCTTGGCATCCATGAGGCAGACCTTGACTCCGGCGACCTTCTCGTTGGCGAGAGGTCCCCTCATCATGGCCTCTTCGAAGGACTGCTTCACGAGCTCCATGGTCTCGTGGAGGTACTGGAT
>CAVHMZ010000098.1:0-7219 GCA_963637225.1 Segatella hominis | reverse complement strand
AGCCGATGATCGAAGATGCGATAAACGCCGCCGCCATGGACACGGTGAAAGACACCGTCCTGGAGAACGGAGAGGTCTTCGGAGAGTACGGGGAGGACGTTCGCGATGCGCTCGGCCTCGATGGATGACGGCCCGTCCGGAGCATATGCGATGCTCCGGGGGACGGCAACGAAACGAGAAACCGCAGAGAGATGATCGTATGCACAAGCTATCGCGCAGACGCATATACGAGCCGTATGACTACGGGGCAGACTTCGAGCGGCAGATCGAAGAGCACAAGGGCTTGCACGGACAGGCGTGCGACCTCGTCCCGTGCCCCTACGAGCGCCCCGACTTCAAGGCACTCGACAGAGAGCAGCTGGACTACTACCTGTACTTCCGCGACTGCTTCTTCGCAGGAAGGCCCGCAAGAACGGAGATAGGCTACGCCTGGCTCCTGCTGACGGAGCTGATCAACGACAGAGAAGATCCCGAAAGGGGGATGGAGCGCATCCTCAAGTTCCAAGAGTACTGCCGGACCGAGGAAAACCTGTTCCCGGTGCTCATCGAAGCCCTGGACCTGCAGTTCTCCTATGCTGTCGCGAACGGCCTGGACATTCCGCGCTCCCGCGCCCGCGGAGACGTGTGGAACAGGATCCTGGTCTCGGAGCTCCTGCTCCCGGCGCCGGAGCACGTCTCCGAGGACCTGATCGGCCTCATCGTCGATGAGGACAGCTTGCGCTACGACAACCCGGATCCGCGCCGCATCAGGCCGAACGAACTGTTCGATGCCGCGCTCCCCGCAGTGGATGCGAAGATGAGGGAGCTGACCGGCAAAGGCATCCTGGAGACCTACGGGGCCGAGAGGACGGAAGCGATCAAGCTCTTCACATGGTACGGCAGGAGCGACATCCCGTACTTCCATGAGGCGGAATGCCTTGTGTCGTACACCGAGGCGCAGGATTCCCTGAAGACGTTCCTCGGAGGGATGATGCGCTGCTGCCAGCGGACGATGGAGCAGAGGGCGGGCAGAAGCGGCGGGACTTCCGTGCCCCGGATCTTCGCGAAAGAGTACCGCGACGTGGTCAGCGGCATTCTCGGCGACGGCGGCATCATCCGGACCCCGCGCCGGCCGAAGGCCGTCCGCGGCTCGGCGCGCAGCTTCGTCCGGGAAAACGCCGACATCCCGATCGTCGCCGAGAGCATAGGCTTCTCCGACAAGAGCCCGCCGAGCGGCTTCGGCCCGGAAACGGCAGCGTATTCCAAGGTGGAGCCTCCGGGAGAGCGCAGGTACGTCCCCTCGAAGTTCCGGACTCCGCATTACGGCTGCCTGTCCCCTGAGGCGCTGGATTACTACCTGTGGTGGAGGGAGCGCGCCAGGGAGGGGAAGTACGGGATGACCGACGAAGGGTACCTGTGGCTGTACAAATGCGAGCTCATCAACGCCTATGAAGACCACAGATACGTCCTGGATCAGCTCGCCGGACTGGCAAAGGCATACGACAGGAACATCGGCAACGACAGGTACGGACGGACGAAGAAGGCCGGGAGGACATACCTCGACTACGCCCTAATGAACTGCCCGTCCGAGCTGGACCCGACCGTGTACGCCTGCAACCTGTCTGCAAGGTACATGCTGGAGAAGCTGCTGGAAGGGGATGCGGATGTCCCCGTGTCGACGGAGATCATGCTGATCGCGTCCGATATCGGCAGGAAGAAGACCGACAGGCAGATTGTGGCGGAGTTCGACGACGACTGCGCGCACATAGCCGCGCGCGTCCTGGCGAAAGTGAACCAATCGATAGAAGTCCGCGGCGGGATCCGCGGATACTGCTCCATCAGCTACGCGGATGTCCATGTCGAACCGTTCCGCAATCTGAGATACTGCCGCTGGCCGGACGGCAAGAAGCAGCAGACGTGCCGGATACTGGATCTGTACAACAGCCCTTGGTTCTGCACCGATATGGCAGGCCTGGTCAGAGCCGTCATCGCGGCGGTCGGCAATCGGAGGAATCCCTGCCGGAAGAAGCCCGGAAGAGCCTTCGGGACAGAGCTGGACGGCATCCTCTGGGAAGAAGTCGACAGATGGTTCTTGGAGAAAGAGATGAAAGCCGGCGCAGGGGCGGCGAGGGACTTCAGCATCGACCGGTCCGAGGTGGACCGCGCCCAGGCGGACCTGGACCGTGTGACTTCGATCATGAGCGCGGGAAGCGCCGAGGAGATGAAAGGGCCCGAGGAGCCTTCGGCGGAGACGGCGGTTCCCGGCGACCCCTGGCAGGCGTTCGCGGACCGCCTGAACAAAGGTCAGAAGGAGTACATGAGGAAAGCCCTGGCCGGCACGCTCAGGTCCGCCAAGCCGATGATCGAAGATGCGATAAACGCCGCCGCCATGGACACGGTGAAAGACACGGTCATCGAGGACGGGAAGGCCTTCGAGGAATACGCAGAGGACGCGCGCGATGCGCTCGGCCTTGAGAAAGAGTGATCCGGCCAAAGGATATGCATCGCCACGAAGCCGGAAGATGAACGCACGGCGGACGTCCGCCGGGAAAGCCGACATATGAACGACAGAGCAGACTTCAAGCAGCAGATCGAGGAGCACAGGGGCATGCACGGAACGGAATGCAGCTTCGTCCCGTGCACTTGCGAACATCCCGATTTCAAATCATTCAGCGAGGATCAGCTGAGATACTACCTGTACTTCCGCGACTGCTTCTTCGAAGGAAAGCATATCGAAACGGAGGCCGGCTATGCATGGCTCCTGCTGGTGGAGCTCATCAACACCAGAGACAGGCCCGAGGAAACGATGGAGCGCCTCCTCAGATTCACCGAATTCTGCCAGACCAATAAGCGCAAGCTTTTCTCGACGTTCATCGATTCTTTAGACACGCCGTTCTCGTATGCGATCGCGAACGGCTTGGACCTGCCCCGCGTGCGCGCCAGCGAAGGGCCGTGGGAGAGCATCCTGATCTCCGAGCTGCTGCTCCCGATGCCGGAACGCGTTTCGGATGACATGATCGGCATCCTCGTGGACAGGGACAGCCTGCAATACGAGAACCCGGATCCGCACCTCATCGAACCGGGCGGGCTGTTCAGCGCAGCGCTTCCCGAAGTGGATGCCGAGATGAGGATGCGGACGGGCAAGGGCATCCTGGAGACTTACGGGACCGAGAGGACGGATCCCGTCCTCCTCTACTCGCGGTACGGCCGGATACGCGTCCCATACTTCGGCGATACGGAATGCGTGATATCGTATACCGAAGCGCAACCCGTTCTGAAAACGTTCCTCGGAGGAATGCTGCGCTACTGCCAGCAGGTGATGGAGCGCAATGCCGGCAAAGGCAAGGGGCCTTCCGTGCCCGCCATCTTCGGAAAGGAATGGCGCAAGGCGGTCGACCGCGTCTTCAACGATGGCGGCATCATCCGGCCGCAGTATCGGCCGAAGACCGTCCGCGGCTCGGTCCGCATCTTCGACTTGGACGAGGTCGATGCCCCGATCCTCGCCGACAGCACAGGCTTTTCCGACAGAGAGCCGCCAAGCTACTTCGGCCCGGACATGGTCAGGTATTCGAAAACAGAATCCCCCGGAGAGCGCAGGTACATCCCCTCGGGGTTCAAGAGGCCCGATTACAGATGCCTGTCCGCGGAATCGAGGGAGTACTACCTGTGGTGGAGGGAATGCGCCAGGAAAGGGAAGTACGGAGTGACCGACGAAGGGTACCTGTGGCTGTACAGATGCGAGCTCATCAACGCGTACGAAGACCGCCGGTACGTCCTGGATCAGCTGGCAGGGCTGACGAGAGCATACGACAGATATCTCAGCTCGAACCCATACGAACGGACAGAGAAGACGGGGAGGACGTACCTGAACTACGCCGTCATGAACTGTCCGCATCTGCTCGACCCGACCGTGCACATCTGCCCCATTTCGGCAGGGTATGTGCTGGACAGGCTGTTGGAAGGAGATGCCGATGTCCCCGTTTCTGCGGCAATCATGCTGGAAGCGTCCGGCATCGGCAAGAGGAAGACCGATGTGCAGATAGCGGCATCGTTCGATGACGACTGCGCGCACATCGCCGCGCGCGTGCTGGCGAGGCTGTACGGATCCGGCGAGGGCTGCGGCGGAGCCCGCGGATACTGTTCCGTCCGCTACACAAGCGTCCACGAAAAAGCATTCCGCGGCCTGAAATACCACCATTGGCCGGACGGCAAGAAAAAATTGCAGTCGTACAGGATGCTGGACCTGGAGGAAAGCCCTCGGTTCTGCACCGAGATGCGGATCCTGGTGAAAGCTGTCATCGCCGCAGTCGGCGATCGGGAGAATCCTCGCGAGGGAAGGCCCAAGACGGCATTCGGGGTGAAGCTGGACGGGATCCTGCAGGAAGAAACAGACCGGTGGTTCTTCGAGAAAGCCATGAGAGCCGCCAGAGACTTCGCCATCGACCGCTCCAAGGTCGAGCGCGCCCAGACGGACCTGGACCGCGTGACATCCATCATGTGCACGGAAGAAGATGCCGGGCCCGCAAAGAGGCCCAGCCCCAAGCCGGCGGCAGAGGCGTCGGTGCCGGACGACCCCTGGCAAGCGTTCGCCGCAGGGCTGGACAAAGAGCAGAGGGAGTACCTGATGAAGGCTCTGGCAGGAACGCTGAGATCGCTGAAGCCCATGATAGAGGACTCCATCAACGCGATTGCCATGGACACCGTGAAGGACACGGTCCTGGAGAACAGAAAGGTGTTCGACGAATACGCCGACGACATCAGGAAAGGCCTGGTCTTCGATGATGATCGAGATCCCTGATGACCCTGCAAGCGCAGACGTGCCTCACCGGCACCTCGCACACGGGGTATATCCCGTCTCCGGACAGGTAGAATCCGTAGCCGTCCGCCTGCATGGCCTTGGCATCCACGGTCAGGATGATCTGCCCCTCGCCATCATCGCGCCTGCCGGCCACATCCGTCGCCTTCTCGACGCTCGTGGTCAGGTGCACCATGCAGCGCTTCATCGGCAGGATGGCCCCGCTCTCCCGGATCAGATCCCAAGCGGATGCGGAAGTCCCATGCAGAAGGCGCTCCGGAGGATCGACTGGATCCCCGTAGGTCATGTGGACGCTGTGCCCGTGAAGGGCGCGGACCTTCTTCCCGTCGTCGGAGAGCTCGTACCTCGAGTTGCTCTCTGCCGTGTCGATCACTTCCTGCACGGTCATCCCGGTAGCCTTGGCCGCATCCTCCACTGAAGACCATCCCTCGTCATCGCGGGGGACAGATGGGTTGTGGCGGAGACACTTGCTGAGCTTGTGCGACCTGCGGACCTGCACGGAATCAAGGGAATCCATGCTCCGCGATATCGGTGGCATGAGATAATCCTCGCCCTCGCCACAACGCCCAGGAGGCGCCCCTATGACAGAACTCTATGCAGAAGAGGATGAGGGGGATCGCTCCCCCTCGGTTTTCAGGCCTTCGACGCTGCCAGGTAGAGGCCGTAGCCCCCGCTGCTGTACGCCTTGCCCTGATAGTAGACGACTCCGTTCTCGATCGCATAGTCGGTGGAGATGTACCCGACGCCGTACTCGTTGGACTCCAGAGTGGTCTCGCATCCGTAGTAAGTCTTCCCGTCCTTGGCGAGGCTGAACACGGCAACCTTGGACTTGTACGAAGAAGCCACGGCGTGAGCGCTGCCGTCGTAATCGTCCAGCGCCACTGCGGCGATCGCGTGCCCGGGGATCAGGAACACGCCCGCGTCGTACCCGGCGGCGGCGAAGAGCGCGGCGCACAGGATGGAGGTGTCCTCGCAGTCCCCGCTGCCGTTGTAGATCGTCTCCATCGGGAACGCGTAGTACTCCGACTGCCCGTAGAGCGTCTGGTCGTAAGTGTAGGTGAAGCATTCCTGGACGAACGCGAGGATGAACTCCGCATAGCCCTGTCCGGACGCGTCCGATCCGAAGCTCTGCGCGTACAGGCCCTCGAGGTTGCTCTCGATCTCCGTCACCGTGGAGTTCACCACGATGAAGTCCGGGATCACATCGTACGAGCCGTTGTTGTTGCCGGCCCTCTTCAGCAGCGTAGCGCCGTTCGTCCCGGCATACTTGTCGTACTCGGAGTAGGAATAGGATATGGTGAACGTCAGGTCCTGGTCAAGGTACTCCCAGGAGTAGGTCTTGGACACGGTCCCGTTGACCGTGAAGGTCAGGGTGTACTCGGTGCTGTTCCTCCAGGGGCTCCACGTTCCCGACTCTGTGGACTTCTCGCATATCACGCCGAAGATGTAGTTCCCGTACGTGCCGTCGGACAGCGTCCATGTGGCCGTGGCATCGGTCTTCGTGACCGAGTTGTGGTACTTGCTGAAGTAGCCGTCGCCCTCCTTGTAGACGTACCAGGTGAATTCCGAGTACTTGCTCGCTTCCGAATCGACCATGGTGACGGTCACGGTGGTCTGGCCGCTGGAGTTGGTGCCTGTCACCACCGTGAACAGGTCGGAATCATCCGATGTATAGGTAATCGAGTCCGATACGACGGACGGCTCCGTCTCCGAAGCATCGTCCGTGTCATCGGTGTCCCCCGGCACGACTGTGGTGCCGGGGCCCGTAGATCTGTCATCCAACGCGTTCACGGCGATGAGCGCTGCGACCGCCACGATAGCCACCAGCAGGGCGGTCATCGCGATGGCGCTCATCTTGCCGGAACCGCGTCTGTCCGCGTGGAAGGAGGCCGTCCCGGTTCCGCGCCGGGAGCATATGCGCTCGTCCTCCCCTTTGTCCCTTCCGCAATTCCTGCAGCGCATGGGCCCGATTTCCGGACCGGATTAGATAAGGATTTTGAACAGATGTTCTGCAACTGTAGAACCGGGAGATCTGCGGACCCCTCCTGTCCGAAGGCGCTTTCGAGCCTGCGGAACGCGCCGGAGGACCGCTTCTTCGGACGTGGCCCGCCTGCGCCGGAGCAGGTCATGGACAGCAGGTACTGGGATTCGTTCCTCCCGCTCTTCCACTACCGTCTGGCCAGCTTCTCCCGCGAGCGCATAACCAAGTTCTGCGAGCCTTACGGCATCGCATACGGCCACGCCATCTACCTCATAGGCCTGGACATCGAGGAGGGGCAGACCCCTCAGGAGCTCAGCACGTTCCTGGACCTGGACACCGACAACACCAGCAGGGCCCTGAAGACCCTGGAGGACCTCGGCTACATCGTCACGGACCGCAAGACCGAGAAGAGCAGGAAGTACCACATCTACCTGACAGAATCC
>CAVHMZ010000097.1:7205-11499 GCA_963637225.1 Segatella hominis | reverse complement strand
GGGACACGTTCCCCAACCTGATCGACCTGATCGACGACGCGGTGAAGATGGCCGCCGGCCTTGACGAATCCGAGGAGGAGAACTACCTGGCCGCCAACCTCAGGAAGGACATGATCGATGCCATGGCCGAGGGCCTGACCGTCGATGAGGCGCGCAGGCGCAGCTCGGTCCGCATCTTCGGGTCCCCTCCGGGAGGGTACGGGCCCGGGGTCAACCATGCAATCGAGACCGGCGACTGGAAGACCGTGCAGGACCTGGCGGACATCTACATCGCCTGGGGGAGCTACGCCTACGGCCGCGGGATCTCGGGCGAGAGCATGAAGGACGAGTTCGTCAAGAGGTTCTCCAAAGTCGGAGTGACCGTGAAGAACATGCCCGACAGGGAGATCGACCTGCTGGACATCGACGATGTCTACGGGTACCTGGGAGGGATGAGCTCTTTCATCCGGGCCTACGGCAGCAAGGACGCGATCTCGGTCATGGGCGACGGGTCGGATCCGGACAGGCTGAAGCTCAGGGACACGAAGGACGAGCTGCAGTACGTGTACCGGACCAAGGTCCTGAACCCGAAGTTCATCGAAGGGCTGAAGAGGCACGGGTACAGGGGCGTGGCCGAGATCTCCAAGCTCACGGAGTACACGTTCGGATGGGATGCCACAGCGGATGCCGTGGACGACTGGATGTACGAGAAGCTCTCGGAGAGGTACCTGTTCGACGAGGGCACCAGGCAATGGATGGAGGACGAGAACCCCCATGCGATGATGGACATGATGAACCGCCTGTTCGAGGCCGTGGACAGGGGGATGTGGGACGCGAAGCCGGAGACGCTGGAGAAGCTGAAGGAGATCTATCTCGGCCTAGAGGAAAGGGTGGAAGAAGTGAACGACAGATGAGGGGCCTGGATGGATGGTTTTTCCAAGCATCCAGTATGTTCTGGCTATGTTAAGTTTTAAGCACCTGCGACCGAGAGGATACATCCAATTATATACTCAGATTGAGTTGGACGACCCATCCAATTCAAGGAGGATACCTCATGGATAAAACTAAGACAATCGCAATCGTGGCAGTCGTCATCATCGTAGTGGCGGCATGCGCCGTCGCCGCCCTGAAACTGGGAAAGGACAAGTCCAGCTCCGATACCAGCTTCACCATCGTGGACGGCAACGGCACCGAGTTCAAATTCGACGCTCCCATCGACGGGATCGTCTCTGTGAACACCAACATCCCCAAAGCGATGAAGATCCTCGGCTACGAGGATCAGCTCAAGGGAATCAGCTTCTACTCTTCCAAGACCGACCAATCCAACTGGGAGAAATTCAGCCCCCTGTTCCCCAACAGCCAGCATATGTCCGTCACCGGGTCTATGACCGGAGAGGAGATCACCGCGAAGACCGGAGTCAAGTACGTCGTCGCACCTGTGTCATCTATGACTGTGAAGCCGGACAAGGAGGCTGAATACAACAACCTCGGCATCAAAGTCATCAGGCTGGACTGCAACGGAGACACCTTCTTCGAGGATGTCGAAAAGCTCATCACCCTGTTCGGAGGGAAGGATGCCACCAACGCCAAGTATGACAGTTTCAACAAGATGTACAACAGTGTCATCAACACGGTTCTGGACAAGGCGAAAGGAACAGACTTCAGCGACAAGACCTTCCTGTCCTACTTCGGCTCGGGAGATTTGTTTTACAACCAGACTGCCGAAGTCAGCAAGAACATCGAGAAGCTGTACGGGAAGAACGCTCTCAGGAACATCGACGGCCTGGATCTCAGCCACCCCACCTGCGATGCCTCCCAGGACGGGATCAGAGAAAAGGTAATCGCGGAAGACGCGAAAGCGCCCATAGACAAGATTTTCTTCAGAGGAAGCAAAGTCTCCAGCGCGAGCACAGCGGAGTCCACATGGGCCGGATCTGTGCTCAGCACCAGCTATCCGTCCCTCTCCGCAATCGGCGCAGGCGAGGTATACGTGTTCAACTCCGACATCGTATCCGGTGCCCTGGCATACGTGGGGTTCGTGATGTATGCTGAGATCATCGGCATCGACACGGGATACAACGTCGCTGACCTCGTGAAGAACTATAACGAAACTTACGGCTTCGATGAAGCCGGAACCGGCCTGGCTTTCAAGATTGCAGACGGAAAGGCCACCGAGATCGTCGTCGAGTGATCTCAAACAGGGGCTTCGGCCCCACCTTCTCGATCTTTAGAGCATAGCGGCAGGGTACCATGGAAGGAACCGTAAACAGGAGGAGCCTTATCGACCTCATCAAGAAACGCTTCGATGAAGACACCTTCGAGGGAAAGTACGACGCATCGGTAAGGAAGAAAATCCTCCTGATAATCTCGCTCATATTCATCAGCATCATCGCACTGATGCTGGGAGTGTGCCTCGGGGCAGTCGACATCCCATTCGTAGACCTGGTAAGAGTGTTCCTTCATCCGATCATGCCGGGCATCGTAGCAGAACCGAGCCAATCATACTATTCCGATTTCGTTTTCAAGAGCAGAATGCCCCGCGTTGTGCTCGTCGCGCTCACAGGATTCAGTTTAGGCGTTGCGGGAATGATCATGCAGGGGCTTCTGAGAAACCCCATGGTCAGCCCGTTCACGCTCGGACTGTCCACGGCAGCTGCGTTCGGTGCAGCCCTGTCGATCCTCTTCGGCCCTGTAATGTTCGGAGGATTCTACACATCCTCCCTCATAATCAGCGACAGTCTCAGGTTCTACGGAAAGGACATGATCACCGTACTTTTCGCATTCATCCTCGCCATGGGGAGCATAGGCATAGTCCTCCTGCTGGCCAGAGGAAGGGATGTGACAAGGTCCACGGTCATCCTATCCGGAGTCGTGATCAGCTACCTGTTCCAAGCAGGCATCATGGCCACCAAGTACTTCTCGGACGACGAGCAATTGAGGGACATAACGACTTGGATCATGGGGACGTTCACGGGCACCTCCTGGGGCGAGATCGTGATCCTGACGCCCATAGTCGTCATCTGCTGCTTCTATCTGATCCGCATAGCATTGGACATCAACGCCCTCAGCGCAGGGGACGACGTCGCCACCAACCTGGGGGTGGACGTGCCCACGCTGAGACGCAACGGGCTGATCGTCTGCACACTGATGTCCGCGGCCTGCCTGGCCTTCACGGGAGTCATAGGGTTCGTGGGGCTGATGGCCCCGCACCTCTGCAGGATGCTGATCGGGAACGATGCCAGATACCTCCTGCCGGCGGCAGGCCTCATGGGCATAGCGGTCTTGGCCGTCTCCGACCTGTTCTGCAGGCTGATCATCAGGCCGGGGGAGCTCCCGGTCGGGATCGTCCTCTACGTGGTCGGAGGGATATTCTTCGTCTGGATGATCGGCAACAAGAAATGGAGGGCGAGAGTATGATGATGGATATCGAAGGGATCCGCCAAGGATACGGAGAAAGGGACGTCATATCGAATGTCTCGTTCCGGGCGCGGACCGGAGAAGTGGTCACCGTCCTCGGCCCCAACGGCTCCGGGAAGTCCACCCTGATCAAGACCATGTGCAGGATAATGGAGCCTCGCGAGGGGACCATATCCATAGACGGGCAGATGATCGAGGACATCCCCCGCAGCGAGTTCGCCAAGATCGTGGGGTACGTTCCCCAGGACCCAGAGTTCATAGGGTATTCGTCGGTCTACGACTCGGTCCTCGTAGGGAGGAGGCCTTACGTCCAATGGAACTATTCCAGAGAAGACATCGCGAAGGCCGCGGAGGCCATGAAGTTCATGAAAGTGGACAGCCTCTACGACAGGCAGGTCTCCGAGCTGTCCGGAGGACAGAGGCAACGGGTCACCCTGGCCCGCGCCCTGGCCCAGGACCCTATGTTCTACGTATTCGACGAGCCCACGTCCGCCCTTGACCTGCGCAACCAGCTGGACACGCTGAAGATCATGCGCCGGATAATCAAAGAGAGGAACACGTGCATGGTCGTGGCCCTCCACGACCTCAACCTGGCCCTCCGCTACTCCGACAAGGTCCTTGTCATCCACGACGGGACCGCATACGCCTTCGGCGCCCCCGAAGAAGTCATCACCGAGAAGATGATATTGGATGTGTACGGCGTCGAATCGGAGATAGTCGACGGCCGGAACGGAAGGTATGTCCACGCCTACGACTCCGAAATGGACGAGGCGATGGCAGAGTCAATCCGCATGTCCGGCCCCAAGATGCCTCCTGCGCCACGCTCGGATCGCTCCGAAAGGCAAGACGGAAGAGAAGGCGATTCGATATCGATTTGACGCACGGCATCCGGACGCGA
>CAVHMZ010000097.1:0-7195 GCA_963637225.1 Segatella hominis | reverse complement strand
CGATATCATAGTCATCAAAGGCCTCGTGAAGCGGTTCGGGGACAAGACGGCGATAGACCATCTTGACCTGGAGATCCGCCGCGGAGAGGTCTTCGGCTTCCTGGGCCCCAACGGGGCCGGGAAGACCACCACGGTCAGGTGCATCGCCACCCTGACCAACTACGACGAGGGAACGATAGAGGTGGACGGGAAGGATCTTGTGAAAGACCCTACCGCCGCCAAGGACAGGATGGGGGTCATCCAGCAGCAGGTCTCGCTGGACAAGGACCTGACCATCCGGGAGAACATGGTCTCCCATGCCATGTACCACATGATCCCCAAGAAGGAGCGCGACGCCAGGATCGAGGAGCTCTCGGAGTACTTCGGCCTCGGCGAGTACCTGGACAAGCCCGTGGACTCACTCTCGGGAGGGTGGAAGAAGAGGGCCGCCATCGTGTGCGCCGTGCTCCACCGCCCCGACGTGCTCTTCCTGGACGAGCCCACATCCGGCCTGGACATCAACGCCAGGCGCCTGCTGTGGGATGTCGTCAGGAACCTGAACGAGAAAGGCACCACGATATTCCTCACGACCCACTACATCGAGGAGGCCGAGGCCCTCTGCGACAGGGTCGGCATCATCGACCGCGGGAAGATCATCGCCCTCGGCGACCCCAAGTCGCTGTGCGAGAGGGTCGGCTCCACCGCAGTCGAGTACATGGAGGGCAAGGCCACCCAGTACAAGTACTTCGGAAGCAGGGACGAAGCGAAGGAGTTCGTTGCGTCCCTCGATTCGGACGACAACGTCCTGATAAGGAGCACCAACCTGGAGGACGTGTTCGTGGAACTCACCGGCAAGAGCGTGGGGGGACAGCGATGCTCGCGTTCCCGAAGCAGGTCTACTACGTCGCCTGGGGCGACATGATGTTCCTGAAGCACAACTTCGCCAGCACCATGATCATGAGCATCATGAGCCCTCTGCTGTACCTGATAGCGTTCGGATACGGCCTGAGGTCGGGAACCACCGACATCGGAACGTCCTATGTCGCGTTCGTCATCCCCGGGATCGTGGCGCTGTCCTCGATGTCGTCTTCTTTCTCCTCCACTTCCACCCGCATGAACGTGCAGAGGCTGTACTACAAGAGCTTCGACGAGATGATGATGTGCCCCCTGTCGCTCCCGGCGATAGTCCTGGGCAAGTGCATGCTCGGCCTGGTCAGAGGGATAATCAGCTGCTCCCTGCTCTACGCCCTGGGCCTCTTCCTGGCCCCGGAGCTCGTGCTCTCGCCGCTGTTCATCGCCTGCATGCTGGCCAGCTGCCTGATATTCTCGTTCCTCGGCATGGCCGCCGCCCTGCTGGCGAAGTCCCATCAGAGCATGGCGACCTTCAACAGCCTGATCATCCTGCCGATGACCTTCCTGTGCGGAACGTTCTTCTCCGTCGGCAGCCTGAGCCCGGCATTCCAGGCGGTGCTCTACTGCCTGCCGCTGACCCATGCCAGCGAGTGCATCAGAGCGTCTGCCCTGCCAGACTACATCCCGGACTTCCCGTGGATCTCCCTGGCGGTGCTCATAGCCTTCGGAGCGGCGTTCTTCGCAATCGACTGGTGGCTCCTGAAGACCCGCAAGGTGTGAATGGGATCTCTTTCCCGGCACGGGCGAAGGGGCTCAGCTGCCCCTGACCCCGTGCATCAGCTCGTCGATGATGTACATGGTGCCCTGGATCCCGAAGACCGGGCGGGGGATGATGTCGTCCAGCCCCATGGACGACTGCCCTATGGGGATCCCTATCCTGCAGGACCCGTTCAGCTGCATGGTCAGCGCGGTTATGCCCTCGCACAGGACCACATCGGAATCCACAGGCTCCCTGCCGAAGGCGCAGGCGTAATCCGCCGACTCCAGGAACCTCCGGAGATCCTCCGTGAAGGCAGGATCGGATCCCGGATCCGTGATGACCGCGGCCGGGGCCATGCCGAGGTAGCCGTAGAGCCATTCGGTCAGCGGCAGGACGACCGATGATATCCCGGCGACGGAGAACGTCAGCCCCCTTATCCGGAGGGCGTTGTACTTCAGGCCCAGCATCTTCCTGCGGACCATGGACTCGGCGTCGTCTATCCTCTTCAGCGCCGCGGACGGGTCGCATCCGGAAGCTTCCGCCATAGCTTGCACCCAGGCGCGGGCCGCGTCGAACCCCACGGGGGCGCCCATCGGGGAGCGGACGACCTTCACGCCCATCTTCTCGTAATAATCGGACAGCTCCGCGCACGGCTCGGTGCACACGACCGTGGCGTATTCCGCATCCACGGACCTCTTCAGATCGTCCACCGAGGCCCCCGCCCCGGGCGCGCACAGCACTTCGAAACCCATCGCCTCCAGCAGGCCGGAAAGCTCGTCGCGCGCGTACCTCCAGTCCTTGTCCATTATCGTCAATCCCAACAGGAGCACGGTGCCCTTGCGGGCCTCGCCCCTCTCCGGAGCGAGATGCTCCATGACCATCCTCAGCGTGAGGCCGTAGCACTCCTGCATGGGCATCGAAACCATGGAGGCGTCCATGTGCATCGCGCGGTCCGACATCGCCCTGCCGGCGATGGCCTTGTCGTGGTCGTCCCCGATCAGGGCCGCCCCGGGGGAGTCTATCGTGACGATGAGCGCGGGCTCAGTAGAATCCACGATCCCCAGGCCCTCGTCCAGCTTGTAGAAGGCGCCGTTGATGTAGTCGTACTCGTCCAGATAGGTGGCGGGGACGCGGGGGTACCCGTTGAAGTACGGCATCATCATCGGGCCGTCGTCCTCCCTCGGCATGACTGCGGAGGAATGGACCATGAGCCTGACCCTGCATCCTCCCGGCCCGTGGAGGAACGCCGCCGCGCCCTCGATGCTCTCGACGGCCATCACGGCCCCGTCCAATCCGTCAGGCAGCGTCCTCACAGCCTCAGCCCCCTCTTCCAGCCTTCCTCCTTCGGAAGGCGCATGACGTTCTCAAGGTACTGCGCGTACTTCAGGGTGGGCTCCACCCCCAATCCCACCTTCCCTACGCGGGCGAACCTGCACTTCCCGGACGTGCTCCTGATTATGTCTCCGATCAGGAGGTCGGGCTGCAGGGAATCCAGGTCGGCGCAGAGCATCTCGTCTGTGTAATCTTCGGTGACCATGTCCATGTGGCGGGTGATCGATGTTATCATCTTCCTGCGGGTGTTCGGAGACACCCCGATGCGGCAGATCCCGATGCCGAGGTCCAGCAGCAGGTCCACCAGCCAGTCGAAGTTCGTGCCCATCTTGAGCACGATTATCGCCCTGCGCCCCTCGAAACGGGGGCGGCGGGATGCGACGAAGCTGTCGTAGAGGGCCTCGGCATGCTCTATCTCGGCTTCGGCGGCATCCGTGCGGGACGTCGCCTCTCCCAGCGACCTCAGCCATTCCTGATAATCGTAGAGCCCCACCGGGACCGCCTCCGGGAACGGCTCCCTCCCCGTCCTCCTGCGGAGGATCTCCGCCAGCTCCCTGCTCTGAGGCGTGTCGCTGACCATCATGTCCAGCGATGCGCGGCAGTAATCGACGATATCGCCGGAAGAGCACTCGTCCAGGAACCTGCAGTTCTCTTTCAGCCCGAAGCGAGCCAGCATCTCCGCGATCGCCTTCTTGGACTCGGCGGTGTGGAGGTCGAAGAACGAGCTCCCGATCAGGTTCACGTACCCCGGCTCGGGCTCCACGGAGAGGTCGATCGACTCCGCCATCGCCTCGGCGGCCATCATGAAGCCGTCCGTGTACTCCCCGGTTATGTCCCCGTCGGCGGGGACAAGGTCTATCTTCACGCCGGGATGCCTGGCGGACACCGCATCGATGGCTTTCCCGCAATCATCGCCTATTATCCCGGGCATGCAGGTGGTCACCACCGCGATCCAGCGGAACCCTTCGGATATCGTCTCCTCCAGCGTGCGCTCCAGCATATCGTTCCCTCCGAACACCGAGGCGGCGTCGTCCATCATGGTGCATCTGAGATTGTGGGCGGGCTTGGCATCGTAGATCCCGCGCATGTACAGGTCCAGGACCGCCTTGGAGCGCGAAGTGTCCATCATGTAAAGGCAGCATCCCGGCCCGTGGATCACCACGGCGACGTCCCTCAGCTTCGCGTAAGCGGAAACCGCGCCGTATGCGGAGCAGGAGCTCATGACCGCGGAGTCCCTGATCGACGCGCGGGACCCGGCGCATCCAGTTCGTACCGGGACGGAGGATCCGGAAGAAGGGCGTATCGGGCGGCCGGCGGCCAGGTCGGACAACTGATCGTCGTCCAGGGGGCGGGCGCTGACGGCCGGGGCCGTGCCGTCGCGGACTGCGAGGATGCGGTCCGCCACGGCATCGAACTCCTTCGAGATCTCGGAGCCGGGGAACATCTCGCGCACCGTGCGCCCGGCCGACTCCGCATCGGAGAACATCCTGTCCCGGGGCAGGGCGCCGATCACCTCCACCCCGGTGGCCTCGGCGAACCTGCGGACGTTCTCCTCTTCTCCGTCCATCCCGCGGCAGTTGAGGATCAGCCCGATGATGCGGCCCTTCCCCGAGTCGAAGTTGGCGATCCCTTTCATGATGTTGTTCGCCGCGTACAGCGACATGAACTCACCGGAGGTGACCAGGACGATTCCGTCGGCGTACTCGGACCTCAGCGGGACGGCGAAGCCCCCGCAGACCACGTCCCCCAGGACATCGTAGATGCGGACATCGGTGCCGATACCGTCCACTCCGAGCTTCTTCAGGGTATCGAATGTTGTCAGGATCCCGCGCCCGGCGCAGCCGATCCCCGGCTCCGGGCCCCCGGCCTCCACGCACAGGACCCCTCCGCTGCCCTCTGCGACCACATCCTCCAGCCTCCTCTTGGACAGGGGCGTGGAACGGACGTAGTCCAGGACCGTGGCCTGCGGCCTCCCGCCGAGGAGCAGCCTGGTGGAGTCGTGCTTCGGATCGCATCCGACCTGCATGACCCTCATCCCCTTGGACGAGAGCGCGAACGAGATGTTCGCAGACATCGTGGATTTCCCTATGCCGCCCTTCCCGTAGACTGCGACCTGATACATTCCGAGCACCAGGCCCGACATCGCATGACGAGTATAAGGCTGGATGTATGGTCCGATCGGGAGGAACGGGAGCATACATCCTTCAGCGTTTCCTTGCTCCGAAGCCCGATTGCTTCCTTTGCACTATTTTCAGATACAAAAAATGCAGACGTACAGCATAAGTTTCTCACGCGATGTGCTATACACGACTTCATGAAGGCTGCTCTGCCGGATCCTTCAGGCCTCTGCCTGCGGCCTCTCCTTTCTTCTTCCGAGGCTGCCTGTCCTTGCTCCCCTTCGGCCTTCCGCGCTTCTTCGGAGGAAGCGACGGGACTATGGGCTTCTGCAGGATCCCCAGGACGACGGAGACCTGCGCGTCCTTGTCTGCTATGCGCACGAGCTTCCATTCCTTTCCGCGCTCGCGGGTCATCTTCAGCCTCAGCAGCAGGGAGTAGACCTGGTCGTAGGTGAGCTTCTTCATCAGGCCCTCGTCTTCGAACCTGTTCCTCATCCTCGAGGCCATGACCGATGCCAGATGGTCGATGAACTGGCTGGCCTGGACTGTGTAGTCCGATTCCTCGTCGGTCGTGTCGTCTTCGAGCTGGGATCTCTGGAACTTGAAGCTGGTCTCGATCATCCACCTCTTCCCGTATATCTCGCGGACGCGCGAAGGCTCCATCGCGCGGTTGGAGGCGAACACGATCGTCCCCCATTCCCTGCGGAGCTCCTCCAGCTCTTCCAAGTCTATGCTCTCTCCGGAATGGCTGCGGAGATAGGCTGTCTCCTCGTCTAAGGCGTAGGAGGGGTCTTTGAAGGCGTAGTAGATCACCTTGTTCCCGTCCTCGTCCGTGTCCTCTTCGACGCGGTACAGGATCTCCGTTCCCGGAAGGATGCGAGAGAGCTCCCTCAGATGCAGATCCTTGATGACGGCCCGGTTCCGGTTCAGAGGGACGAGGTATCCTGTCCCCGGCCTTCCCCTCAGAGCCAGCCTCACGGCCTCCGGCGGGAATCCCCTGTCGGCCACCACCAGGGCGTCCTTCAGCTGCAGCATATCGATGAAATCGGCCACGATGCGCTGATCGGTCATGTTGCCCGGATAGACCTTGGACGCGATCTGCTCCCTCCTGTTGACGCTGTACGCGGTCATGACGTTCACATGGCGGTACTTCTGCGCCGCGGTCTTGCGGGAAGATGCGGAACAGGAGTTCACCGTGCTCTCGTCCCTCTTCAGCGACCCGTCGAAGACTATGATGTCGCCGCCGCAGCCATCGGCCTGGGCGCGCATGAAGCTGACGATCCTCGATCCGCTGCGGCCGACGTTCCTGAGGAACCTCGAGACCTTGGATTTCTCGAGGTTGACGCCCGGGAAGGTCTCGGACAGGAAGCATTCCTCGTACTGGCGATCGAGCATGTAGTCCTGGACCCCGCTGTAGCATGCCCTCAGGGCGGCCATGACGTAGATCTGGTTCGCGTCCTCCTCGTTGTAGAACCTGCGAAGGCACGCCAGAAGATCCGATGAAAGCATCTGGCAGAGCCGGACGTTGGCGTAGTCTTTCAGATCGACATAGCCTATGGGCGGCAGACCCTCCTTTTCGAGCTCGACGAACTTCCCGTCGATTATGTGCCCGATGACCTTGCCGTTGCGGGAGGGCCTGTGGGCTTTTCCGTTCTCGTCCACATAGTATCCGCAGCCGACCTTCTCTCTGACGGAGTAGACGTTCGTCTTCGAGTCTACGACGAAGGTGTTCTTGGGCCTCTTTACGCTCCTGATCTCCGCAGGTACTGCCATGATAATAGTATAGTACATAATCATATAAAAATACTACGATTTGTGCTATACAAAAGACCGGATCGGGGGCCTGCGGGCACTCTCAGGCCCATATTCGGAAGCTCAGATCGGTGCGCAGAACCCCTTGCAAGGTCAGGAATTCCCTGACGCAGACGGCATCAGGAACCGGCACAGACAGGCCATGTCGGACAAAAACAGGAAAAACGATCAGAAACCTGCGAAAACCAGGGATTTCGACTCGTTTTGTATAGCACATCGCGTGAGAAACTTATGGTACAGGCTTCTTTACATATTATCAATCAGCCATTAGATCCGTTTGCATCATTTGGTTCTATTAAATCTAGTACGGGTATAAGCTGATAAGAGTCGATCGGACGGGATT
>CAVHMZ010000096.1:345-3978 GCA_963637225.1 Segatella hominis | reverse complement strand
GTTGGGATCGGGGCCGGTCAAATGAGCCGCGTGGATTCCGCCAAGATCGCCACCATGAAGGCCAACGAGCCGACGCAGGGATGCGTCATGGCATCGGATGCGTTCTTCCCGTTCAGGGACGGCGTGGACGAGGCGGCAAGCGCCGGCGTCACCGCCATAATCCAGCCCGGCGGAAGCATCAGGGACCAGGAGGTCATCGATGCGGCCAACGAGCACGGCATGGCGATGGTCTTCACAGGATGCCGCGTGTTCAGGCACTGACCATAAACGGCGGGCAGATGCCCGCCTTCAATCCATAACCGGGGGCATGCGCCCCCGTAAGATCCTCATCGGTTCTGTTCGTTGAACTCCCTGGCGGCATCTTCGAGCTCGACAGGGATGATGGGCCCGCCCTCGGCCTTCCTCTTCATGTGCCCGCCGGGGCCCCCGCGCTGGATTCTGGCTTTCTCCAGGCACTCGGGGTCGTCGCACACGAATGCGGCATAGACGATGTTCTTGCAGGGCTTCCCGCAGAACTCGCAGGTGTAGTCTTCCATGTTCAATGCCATGTCCCGGTCATCGGGATGGTTGGATAAAAATGCAGGCGCCCGGCCCGGGCGCCATGCTGGGAAAGGGAAGCTTCGGGATCAGTTGACGTCCATGAAGAACTGGATGGCAGGGGCGGAATGCGTCAGGCATCCCATGGACACGATGTCTGCCTTCCCGATGTACTCGGAAACGTTCTCGACGGAGATGTTCCCGGAGGCCTCCACGAGGATCCTCTCGTTGACCTTCCTGACGGCATCCCTGATCTCGCCGGCGGCCTCGGGGCCGACGTTGTCGGCCATTATGATGTCCGCGCCCATCTCGGCTGCGGCGACGGCGTCTGCGACGCTGTCCACCTCGACCTCGACCTTCAGGGAGAACGATGCTCCTTTGATCCTCTCCATGGCGTTCCTGACGGATCCGCAGGCCTTGATATGGTTGTCCTTGATGAGGATCATCGACGAGAGGTCGGCCCTGTGAGGGTCGCCTCCTCCGGCTTTGACGGCCTTCTTCTGCAGATCCCCGAACCCGGGGGCGGTCTTGCGGGTGGCTGCGATGACGATCTTACCTTCAGCGGCATCCACGGCTTTGCGGGTGAGGGTGGCCGTGCCGCTCATGAACATCAGCATATTCAGGGCGGTGCGCTCGGCGGCGATCATCCCGTCGAGAGGGCCCGATATGGACATGATGCGCTCTCCCGCTTTCACGGAGTCTCCGTCCTTCACGAACGCGGTGGCGTCCGCGCCCATGGCGGCGAAGACGGCCTCCGCCTCGGAGATCCCGGAGACGACCGCGTCCTGCTCGCACGTGATGCACGCCGTGCCGTCCATGTCGGGGACGGTCAGGCGGGTGGTCACGTCTCCGTGGCCGATGTCCGCTTTGAGGAACGGGATCGGATCCAAGGTCACACGTCCAGCTCGAATTCCTGGCCTGTCTGGGGGAGGAAGACCTTGTAGTCGCTGAGGTCGTCCAGGAACGCCTCTCTCGCCTCGGAGTGCATGATGATGACGTTGTCCGGGTCGCACTTCTTGACGAAGTCGACGATTTCGTCGTGGTCTGCGTGGGCGGAGAAGTCGTATTTCTGGAGCTCGCACTCGATCTTGCAGATCTCGCCGTCGATGTTCACGCAGCCCTGCTCCATGAGCATCCTCCCGTTGGTGTCCTCGGCCTGGTAGCCGACCAGGAGGATGGCGCTCTTGGGGTCGTCCTTGAGCTGCTTGAGGTACCTGAGGACGGGCCCGCCGTCCAGCATGCCGCCGGTAGTGACGATGACCTGCCCTTTGACTGCAGCGTCCCTGTTGGACGGCCTCCTGACCTCGTTGAACTTCTTCTTGGCGTTCTTGAGCTGCCTGGCGTCGCGGACGTATTCCGGATAGTCGAGGAACAGGCGCGTGACCGCTCTGCCCATCCCGTCGACCCACATCTCGTAGTCCAGGTCCTTCAGGAGGAGCATGACCTCCTGGGTCCTTCCGACTGCGAAGCAGGGGATCAGGACTGTCCCTCCGCGGTCGATGACCTCTTCGATCTTGGCGAGGAACTCGCGCTCGGTTTTCTCTCTCGGGGGGTGGTTGCGCCCGCCGTAGGTCCCCTCGATGAAGAGGTTGGTGCAGTCTTTCGGCTTGGCTCCGCCGACGAGCCTCTGAGTCTCGGTGTGGATGTCGCCGGAGTAGATCGTGCGGACATCGCGGCTGAACTCGAACATGGCCGCGCCGGGTATGTGGCCGGCATCGAGCATGCTGACGTCCAGGTGGTTGATCGTGATGTCGTCGCCGTAGGTCATGGGGACGACGCACTGCATGGTCCTCTCGATGTCCTCCATGGAGTAGGGCTGGACGTAGTCCTCCGCCTTGGCTATCTTGAGGGTGTCTTTCATCATGAGCTCCGAGATCTCGGCGGTGAGGGGCGTGGTGAACAGCTCGCAACGGTCCCTTCCGACGACCTGGGGGACCATTCCGCAGTGGTCGAGGTGGGAATGGGTCAGGAACATATGGTCGATCTTCGGTGCAGGTATGGGGAACTCCGGGGGCTTGGTCGGACTGAGGCCGTACTCTATGAGTATGGTCATCCCGTCTCCTTCCATCGTCATTCCCATGCGGCCGACCATGTCAGCGCCGCCGAGAAACTTGCATTTCATTTTCATTTCGCAATCTCCTTTTCGAATGCCTCGATAACGAGGGCTTGTGAAAGCGGTCGGAAAAACACCGCTTTGACCGTGATGATGATACAGGACCTGGCATCCCATATTATAAGGATAAAAGGGATACTTGGATTATATATTTTAAGTTATGCGTGCGTTCGACCGTATGTTACGATGAGTGGGCGCCAGCGCGCCCGTCCTGCCGGCCGGCCGGATGATGTTGCATGAGCCAGACATCGTAGCGGTTGTAAGAACTCTTAAATTAGAAGTCTACATACCCATCGGGCATGGGAGCGCTCGACAAAAGAATGTTCGGCGGTGTGGCTATCCTTTCCGCACTGCTCTTCGTCGTGTCAGCCGTTCTTCTCTTCACGAACGGAGGCGACGTTAGCTCTGATTCTAACGATGTTGCATTGTATATAGCCACGGTGGCCGGGGTCTTGACGGTCATCTACTCTGTCTGGTTCATCAGGGACCGTTCCAGCTTCGTCCGCACGGTGAGCGGCATATTGACCGCCGTCGCGGGCGTGGCGTTCCTCGCCGCCGCCTTCACAGGCGAGAGCGCGGGCACAGTCCTGGCCGTTGCGTCGATCATCGCCGCGACAGCCATCATCGCGGACATGCTGGCGCTCTGGGTCACCCGTGTCTACGGGGCCATGTACGTCACGGCTGTCCTGGCCGCGCTGGTTCTTGCGATGGGGATCCTGCATTTCATCAACGACGGGAGGATCGGATATCATGCGGTCACTTTCGTCGTGTTCGCTGTCTGGCTCGCTCTTTCTGCGTACATCGTCATGTTCGTAAAGGTCGAAGGCGGAGCACGCACCCGCGAGATCAAAGAGGACAGCATCTCACAGAAGAAGACCGAGAAGCCCATGGCCAAGAACAAGAAGGCTACCAAGAAGGCGAAGAAGCCTGAGAAGAAGCCCGAGCCGAAGCCTGAGTCAAAAGAAGAGGCCAAGGCCGAGAAG
>CAVHMZ010000096.1:0-335 GCA_963637225.1 Segatella hominis | reverse complement strand
GGCCAAGGCCGAGGAGAAGCCCGCTGAGAAGGCTCCTGCGAAGAGCAAGAAGCCCGAGCCGAAGCCTGTCGAGATGCCCAAGAAGCCCGAGAAGCCGGTCGAGCCCAAGGCCGAGGAGAAGCCCGAGCCTAAGGCAGAGGCCAAACCCGAGAAGCCCGTTTCCAGCGACTTCATGAGCAAGCTCAAGAGCTCGAAGGATGCGAACTCCGCGGCCAGAGAGCATGAGGCCGGGATATTCGCGAGGCCTGTGAGGGCGGAGCCTGCAGAAGAGCCCGCGGCCGTTGCCGAGGGGCCTGTTGCCGAGGGGCCTGTTGCCGAGGGGCCTGTTGCCGAGG
>CAVHMZ010000095.1:1273-17771 GCA_963637225.1 Segatella hominis | reverse complement strand
TGCTAATACCGAACACTCCAACAGAACTACTCTATTGCGACGGCAAATTGTATCATAGTCCGATTGAATCTCAGAAAGACTGAGACTATCACTACAAGTTCCCCATAGCTCATGATTGCCCAGAACATAGACAATATTCCATTCTTTATAATGAGTCTTCAATTCTGCAAGAAACATCTCGCAGATGGTCTTCGAATGTGAAACATCACCAGCGATTAGCAACAAATCTGGTGACACGTAATCTCTCTGATACATCTTCGAAACAATCTTCTTTATGTAACCTGCTACTTCAGCATCAGAACAACCATTCGGGAACAATTCTAGAATCTTATGATCGAGATGAATGTCCGAAATGTAATGCACATACCTAAGGTCCAAATCGCCCATCTCGTCTGATTCTTTCACGACTAGACTTTCACATTTAATCCACGATTCCTCAATATTTGTGGGAATTACTTCATTATAATCTGTAAGCTCTCTGTATATTTGACCACATTTAGTAATGCTACCCATGGTCAGATAATCTACTCTTAATTATTTAGATATTTATACCCACGACTACGAGCTCGTGAAATTAGAATGTACAATTATGCCCCATCGTTTACATTCTCTTTCTCAGAGACCTGAATACCATAACTCCGAAGTAATTTACATCTGTTATTTATAACTATAAACAGACGTAAATTACATAATATTTAAATATTCAAACATCCAACGACACATATTATGGCATCAGATAACAACAAAAAGAGCGATTATTCGGACTACCGGGCGATCGGCTTCCCCGTAAGGCACAGAAGGAAGGTGCCGTTCTACCCGATGCTTTCCGTCGACATGGAGATGCGGTCGATGATGTCGGAGATCCATGGGCTGGACTCCGTCCTTGGCGGATTCATGCTGTCGGAGCAGGACTACTATGACCTGGTCCTTGACGCCTGCTCCTCGAACATCCACTGGTCCACCAAGATCGAAGGGAACAGGATGACGTTCGACGAGGTCAGGACCCTGGCCACAGAGTTCACCGCAGGCGGCAGAAAGGAGAGCCCGAACGGCCCTGCACAGGAGATCCTGAACCACCTCGGCTTCCTGTTCAAGGAGAAGCTCGGGATGCCATGGAGCCTGGACACGATCCTCTTCGTCCACCGTGCGCTGATGACGGGCGTCGGCGGGACCGCGGCCGGAAAGCTCCGCGACGCGGATGCGAGCGTCACAGGGTCCGATGGGACCGAGCTCTTCATCGCATGCCCTAAGGGATCCGTCGAGGAAGAGCTGCTGTCCCTAGTCGATTGGGTCAACGGGTCCCCTTTCGGAGACATCGTGACCGCGACCCTGTTCTTCCACGAGTTCGAGAGCATACACCCGTTCGCAGACGGCAACGGCCGCACGGGACGCGTGCTCTTCCAGTCGCTTCTCGGGGAGATGGGGCTGAGCAACTGCGGATCGTGCAAGTTCGAGCAGGAGATGCTCCAGGACTCCGCCACCTATTACGGCCTGCTCTCGTACACCGACCAGACCGGGAACTACACGCCGCTGGTCAGGTACGTGACCGAGTCCATCCTCTTCGCCTACCGTGAAGCGGTGGAGGAGTTCTCGGCGAAGGACCGCCTCAGGGACATGGACGAGAACACGAAGCACGTAGCCCGCATGGCCAAGTCCATGGGGGAGTTCGCGATGCAGGACGCTTCCGGATGGCTTCCCGTCGGGGAAGCCGCCGTCAGGAGGAAGCTGGACTCTCTCGCCGATTCCGGGATCCTCGGCAAGGAAGGGAAGACCCGCGGCATGAGGTACGTGTTCCTGGATCCGTTCAGGAGCCTGAAGGCCGGCCTCTGAATGCTCAGAAAATGGGAGTCCCGGGGCCGGAGCCCCGTAATGGGTTTCTCAGCAGGCGAAGTAGCCGTACTTCTTCAGCATGTACCTCTTGGAAGCGTGGGAACCGAAGAAGTACACCGCTCCGATGAACGGCATCCAGAGCAGCGCCCAGAGGGGCACGGGTATGATGTCGGTGCAGTCGGAGATCGCTTCCCACAGAGGCCCTGTGAACGGCAGCAGGGTACCGACCGCCAACGCGACGATTGTGGTGAGCACCAGCACCTTGGAGGACCATGCCTGGAAGAAGGGCAGCTTGTTCGTCCTGACGATGTGGATCGCCCAGACCTGCATCCAGTACTGCTCTATGACCCAAAGGGACTGGAACAGCACCATGACCGGTATGAGATCGTCGATGTCCCCCAAGGGGGCTCCGCTGAGGACGGCTCCGGAAGCCGTGGTCACGCCTTCCAGCGACGGGTAGGCTGCGATGACCGCTTCTGGTATGGACACGGACACGGACGCCATCACGACGAACACGAAGAACGCCCAGGACATCATGTCAGTGACGACGCACATCGGCCCGTAATGGTACATGACCTGCTTCAGGTTCACGGGATCCCATTTCCTGGGGGCCTTGACGAACTCGTCCTCGACCTTGTCCCAGCATATGAAGATGCAGGCGAAGTCGTTGATGAGGTTGAAGATCAGGATCATTATCCCGCCCATGGGCTCGAAGTTGAAGAACAGGGAGCCGAGGATCAGAGAGAACATGAACCCGAAGTTGATCGAACCGATCATCTTCACGTACTTGATCGAGTTGACGTACACCTTCCTGCCCTCTATGGCCCCTGTCTTGAGGATCCCCAGGTCCTTCTCCAGGAGGATCATGCTGGCAGTCTCCTTGGCGATGTCGGATCCTGTGTCGACGGATATGCTCACGTCGGCGTTTTTCATGGCGACGACATCGTTTATGCCGTCCCCCATGAGCCCGACCGTGTGGCCGTTGGACTTCAGGGCCAGGACGATTCTGGACTTGTTGTCGGGGCTGAGCCTCGCGAAGATCGATGTGCCCTCCACGGCGGCGGCCAGCTCCTCGTCGGACATCTGGTCTATGGTGCTCCCGACCAGGATGTTCTCCGATCCGATCCCGATCTGGTCGCAGACGTGGCGCGAGACGTACTCGTTGTCCCCGGTGAGGACCTTCACCTCGATCCCGTACTCGGCCATGTCCCTGATGGCGCCGGCAGCAGTGGGCTTGACAGGATCGGTGAACACGAGGAACCCTGCGATGATCAGGTCGCATTCATCGGCCTCGGTGAACTCGGTCTTCCCTGCGGGTATGTACTTGTGGGTGATGCCGAGAACGCGCATGCCCTTGGAGCTGTACCACTCCACGAGCCCCATCATGTCGTTGATGGTCTTCTCGTCCAGAGGCTGGATGTCGCGGTTCCCGTCCAGGTAACCGGACGATATGGAGAGGATCTCGGGCATGGCCCCCTTGGAGACCATCATGTTGACGTCCTCGTTCTTCCTGACGACGACCGTCGCCCTCCTCCTGGTGAAATCGAAGGGCACATCGGCGACGTACTCGTACTCCGCGACCCTCTCGGCCAGGCCGTTCTCCTCGGCATACTCGTCGATGGCCCAGTCGATCTGGTTGGTGGCCGATCTGAGATTGGCGGAGTTGATGCAGGACATCAGCTCCACGGAGCCGCTGGCGTTGCCGTATATGTCGTTGCAGTCCTGGACGGAGATCCTGTTCTGGGTGAGCGTCCCGGTCTTGTCCGAACATAAGACGTCCATGGCGCCGAAGTTCTGGATGGCGGTCACGTCCTTGACGATGACCTTGTTCTTCGACATGTCTATGGACCCCTTGGCGAGGTTGGCCGAGACGATGGTGGCCAGCATCTCGGGCATCAGCCCGATGGCCAAGGTGAGGGCGAACGTGACGGCGGACAGCACGCCGTCGATGGTCAAGGAGCCGTTGTTGAGGTAGTCCTTGACCAGCATGATCAGGAAAACAGGGGGGACCATGAGGTACATGATCTTCAGCAGGACGTTGGCGATGGCCTTGCTCCCCTTGTCGTAGGTGGTGGGGGCCTTGCGGCGGGTCAGCTTCTCGGCCATGGATCCGAAGATCGTGTCGTCGCCGACTGCGACGACGACGGCCTCGGCGGAGCCGCCGATGACGTTTGTCCCCATGAAAGCGAGGTTGCCGCATCCGAGGACCTCGTCGCACTGGACGGGATCGGAATGCTTGGACACTCCGCCCGACTCTCCCGTCAGGGCGGACTGGTCCACCTTGAGATGGTTGGACTCGAGGATCCTGACATCGGCAGGGACCATGTCTCCCGTGTCGAGGATGATGATGTCTCCCACGACCAGCTCCTTGGAGTCGATTTCGATCTCCGCGTCCTCGCGGCGGACGGTGATTATGGTCGTGACCATGCTCACCAGCTTGGCGGCCGCCTTGGAGCTGCGGGTCTCCTGGATGAACGTCACCGAACCGCTGACGAGGATCAGGGCGGTGAGTATGACGAAGTAGATTATGTCCGGGTCCAGGACCATCCACAGGATGTCTATTGCCGTAAGCGTGATTATGAAGATGTTCGCGAAAGAGTGATACAGCCTCTTCAGTGCAACGTTGCGATTATGGTTCGTAACCTCGTTCTTCCCGTACTGGATGCGGGAGGTCGTAACCTCTTCGTTGTAGTGTCCTTCTGGCCTGCTGTTCAATTCTTTGGTGATGGCGCCAGCATCGGCCGATGCCGCGCGCCTCATCCTTTCTTCTGGTGTCGTCGAACCGGTTACCACGGGCGATGCATGGACTTTTCATATTTAGCCACGACCCTCGGGCCTGGCTTATAAAGGGGGCCCGGCCGCCCCGAAGGGGCGGGAAAGGGCGGAAACGGTTTGCTGAGCCGCTATCGGAGGCGGTCCTGAGAGGATCACTCCTTCTTCTCGGATGGCTCTTCGGAAGGAGCCTCTGCGGGGGCGTCCTCGGGAGTAGGGTCGACGGTCTCCTCGACCTTCTCCGCGATCTCCTCGACCTGCTCTGCCTGGGCCTCCTCCTGCTTCTCGGAAGCTTCGATCGCTTCTTCGACCTCCTCTTCCTGGTGAGCGGCCGCTCCGGCGGCCTCGGCCTTCGCCCTCTCCTTCTCCTCTGCGCGCTTGGCCTTCTTCGCCGCCTTCTGCTCGGCCTTCATCTTCTTCTCGTGCTCCTTGCGGCGCCTGATCTGCTCTTTGAGCTCCTGCTTGGCAGCTGCGCGCTCTTCCTTGGGGAGCTTCTTGATCTCGTCTTTGCGCTTCTCCTCCGCGCGCTTGGCCTTCCATTTCTCGTCGGAGATCTTGTTCTTCTCCTTCTCGGCGGCCTCTTTCTTCTCGGCGGCGATCTTGGCGTGCCTCGCCTTCGCCTTGGAATCATCGTTGACGTTCTCCACGATCTTTGCCATAGCATGACCTCTATGGCACAGGTTATCTGGAACATCCGTATAAAATCGATGGCGGATGGCTCGGAGGCGCACGCGCCATGCTGGATGCGTGGAACGGACAGTGGTGCCCGCGATGAAGGGGAAAGGGTTTGGATCCTCGCCGGAGGAGGATGCTCACTGATCGGATGCCCAGAGCCCGTGCTTGTTGCAGTACTCCCAGGCCCTGATGTCCTTCGCATCGGTGGCGAAGAACGCCTCGGGAGCGTCTCCGGGCTTGAGGCTTTTCCTCATCAGGACGCCGTCGGCGCAGATCTCGATCATGACGATGTAGTGCTCTTCGGTCATCGGATGGGACGCTTCCTTCCCGACCTTCACCAGGACGCCTCCGTCAGCTTTCTCGATGTAGGGCACATGCTTCTCCTTGGCGGGGTCGCCGGTCTTGGCATCGGCGACTTCCATGGAGGCGCCGCAGCAGGACGGGATGCATCCGCCCTTGTACAGGAGCTCGACGGCTGTGCCGCATTTGGGACATACGTATTTCTGAGACATGGTCAGACCTCTCTGCAAAGGAGTTGGGGCTCTGACGATATAAAGATTTCTTAACGCCGATTATCCGTTAATGCCTGTGTACTCCGAAGATACGGCAATATAATGGGTCGGGGATGCACCCGGCATGCTGACGATTCCCGCGCTCTTCGCGACCGCCTCGGACGGAGTCCTCTTCTCCGAAGAGTGCTGGTTCCGCAAGTCTGTCCCCGTCCCGGAAGGCGGGAAGATGCCCTTCCAGGAGGCGGCGGGAATGCTGCCGAAGACGGAGCAGAGAGAGGATGTCGTCGTCGTGGACGCAGACAGCCTCCGCGCCGGATCCTTCATCCCGGACGTCCTGAAGAAGATGAGGGTCCGCGGCAAGGACATCTGGCTGCTGACATGGATCGAGGATTCGGGCGACCTTTTCGACGCGTTCAACACCACTGCGGAGAAGGTCATCGGCCCGTACCATGCATCGTCTTCGGACAAGGATCTGAAGGATATGTTATCGGTGTCGGACTCGTTCATGCCGGCGATATTCGTTTCCGAAGGCATGGCGATCTCCAGGAACGGGCTCCGCGAGGATCTCCGGAGCGTCGCGGACAGGCTCTGCTCCATCGGATTCTCGGAGATCGTGATCGTCGACGCGGACGGCTCCGTCACGGAGCAGATTCGGAAGGGGCTCCCGGAGAACATCATCCCGTTCGTCCGCCGGAACGGCGGAACAGCGCATGAAGGGAGGATCATCGTCCCGTTCGGTTCCGGAGGATGCGCTCGACCGACTCCTTCGCCGATTGCCTGACATGATCCCTTCCGGAATCCGTTCCGGAGACGTAAGCTTCTCCGCGCCATTCCATTCCGAGCATTATCGAGAAAGCCTTCATCATAGATCTGAGATGGGAGAAGTCCGGAGCTTCCGATCCGGCGCAGGCCAGCAGCATCATCCATTGCGGGCGCGGCAGATCAGGGGAATCCCAGTAGACCTGCATCCTGTCCATCACAGTCTTGATCATGGAGGACGGCCCGCCGAACCTCAGCGGGGTGGCGAGGACCGCCCCCTCGCAATCCGCGAAGCTGCGATAGATCTCGGACATCCTGTCGCCGATGACGCATCCTTTTCCCCCTGCGCATCTCTGGCATCCGGCGCAGTGGGATATCTCCATCTCAGAAGGCATAATCGTCTCAGGAGAATAGCCCGCCTCGGAGAGAGCCTCCGAAGCGGCGCGGCACATCTCGTCGGTGCATCCGCCCGGGGCGCCTCCGCACAGGATCAGGACCTTGGGCCCGTGGCCGGGAGCTTCCATGCAAGCGTATCCTCCATCAACAGATATAAAGGTCAACCAGGGAATCGGGTGTCCATGGAGCAGACAGACAGCGACGACTTCACGAAGGTCAAGTTCGTCGAATTCCCCCGCAACATCGTTGCTGGCCACGGAGTCCTGGGGACCGTGAAGAAGATGTGCGACGACAACCACACCGGCCGCGTCGGCACCGTCATCACAGGGGCCAGGACGATGGAGGCCGCCGGGAAGGAGGTGCTCGACAACATGGCCGGGTACGACATGGATGTCTGCTTCGTCGGCGAGGCCACGATGGAGAACGTCGAAACGGCCATCGAGAGGATCCGCGAGTTCGGATCCACCTTCGTGCTCGCTGTAGGGGGAGGAAGCAAGATCGACATCTCCAAAGTCGTCTGCAACGAGCTCAACATCCCGTTCATCAGCATTCCAACGTCTGCGGCCCATGACGGGATAGCGTCCAACAGGGCATCGCTGAAGTCCGAGACCGGCTCCAAATCCATCGAGTCCGCATCTCCCATGGGGATAATCGCAGACACAGGGGTGATCGCCAAGGCGCCCTACAGGCTTCTGGCGTCCGGCTGCGCGGATGTGATCTCCAACCTCACCGCGATCGAGGACTGGGACTTCGCCAGGAGGCTCCAGAACGTGCAGTTCAGCAGGTCCGCATACTTCCTTGCCAGGTATGCGGCGGAATCCATCATGGACAATGCCGAGCTCATCAAGCCCGGCCTGGAGGACAGCGTGTGGATCTCGATCAAGCCCATCATAATCTCGGGGCTGTCGATGAGCATCGCCGGAAGCTCCCGCCCCACCAGCGGCGCGGAGCACATGTTCTCGCACATGCTCGACCTGATGCATCCGGGGAAGGGGCTCCACGGGGAGCAGTGCGGAGTCGGATCCATAATGACCATGTACCTCCACGGAGGGGACTGGGAGCAGATTAGGGACACCCTGAAGATGATCGGGGCCCCGACCACCGCCGAGGAGCTGGGGATAACCGCGGAGGACGCGATCTACGCGCTGTCCCATGCCCACGAGATCCGCTCGGACAGGTTCACCATACTCGGGAACGGGGGGATCAGCGCGGAAGTGGCGGAGAAGGTGGCGAAGACCACGGGAGTCATCTGAAGATACCATGGCGCTAATAACATTGATAGGGGAGGAATCGGCCAAGGCCGGCATGGAGTTCTACTTCCTCGGGCCGCTGGCCGAATGCAAGGACTGCAGGCTCAAGGGGGTCTGCTTCAATCTGGAGCAGGGATCCCGCTACAGGGTGTCCGAGGTCAGGGGCCAGCGCCATCAGTGCGCCGCATCCGAGGGGAATGTGGTCGCAACGGTGGTGGAGAAGGTCTCCGGGCCCTATGCCGTGCCCAAGAAGGGCGCAATGGAGGGCGTCACGCTCACCTATTCCGAGAGGGCGTGCGGCATGATCTCCTGCCCCAACTACGGGAGATGCCACGTCCCCGGCAAGGCCGAAGGCCAGAAGTTCACCGTGGTGAAGCTAGGAAAGCCCATGGAATGCCCCAAGGGAGAGGACCTGGTGGAAGCGGAGATCGTCTGATGCCAAGCCCGGAACAAGAAAGACTGGCGCATCCACCAGGCAGGATTGTCTCAGGAACGCGCCGCGATGAACTCGTCAATGTCGTAGACGGAGTCTGACAGCGGCTGCCACCGCATCACAGGGAGGTTGAGGAATTCGAACACCCCGTACTCACCGAAGATCCTAACAGTCTCTTTCGGAGAGATGCCGTGTGCTTGGCTGTACTCCTCGATGCAGTGCACCTTGAACCTCATGGTCTCGGACTGGTTCATGGATGCTCTGGCCATACGAGATCACCTTCCAGTTCATCATCGAACATATCTGACAGCTGGGCAACATTGAAGTGCCAAACCTTAGTCGATTCATTTCTAAGACCTTCGTAGACCTTGGATGACATGAACCTACAAACTGCCTCATCTTCCGACCAACCCTTCGATTTCATAATGTTATCTACAACACCCATTGCTAGGTTCCTCTTTATATACTCAAACGTGCCCTGATCCATCAACTCACCTCCTTGTATCCGAGGAATGTCACGTATTCCAGCGATTTATCTGTATGGAATAGGATTTGACCATCCAAAGTCACTGACTTCAACTCCAAAATGGCCTCTTCCTTAGTTATCCTGCCGATCGAGTAGTCGAACAGTGTTTCATAAACACTATCATCAGCAACTGGCCCTATGATTACATCATACTCATGACCTTTGTTCTCTAGACGATTGTAGGTAACGAAATCTAACCACTCTTCCGTAGGTCCTTCGAATGCTATAGTGACCAGATCATTCGCTTCGTTATATTCATACTCTGAAACATATGCGTGTTCAGACTCACGTCTGTTCTTAATCTTGATTGCCCAGTTCTCGGCTTGTTTCATAGATTCAGTCGTGTAGAAACCTCTTCCGAAATCAGTGCTGTGCTTCGATTCCAAGAACAGAGGTTTGTACACGATCTGATTGCTTCCGTGATAAATCCGCATGTCTCTCAGAACTTCTCGCCGGTGATGCGCTCGTACATGTCGACGTAGAGCTTGCTCACGCGGTCGACGATCTCCTGGGGGAGGGCAGGTATGTCGGGCTCGGCCCGGCCGGCATCCCTGGCGGCATACAGCTTCTCATGGTATCCGGTCTCGCGGTAATACTGCCTGACGAACTCCTTGGAGAGCTCCACGATGTTGCCCTTGGCGTATTCCTCGGCGTCCCACCAGCGGTCCTCATCCAGAGTCCCGAAGGTGTCCACGACCATGAGCTTCCTCTCCTTGTCGTAGGCGAACTCCTTCTTCCCGTCGCAGTGGATGAGCCCGCGCTTGGCGACGTCCTCGGCCATGATCTCGTCGATCTTCAGGACGGTCTTCACGATCTCCTCGTACTCGGCATCGGACAGCCCGGCCATCTCCTTGGCCTCGGCATCGGTCAGGTTCTCGTCATGCTCCTCCAGCTTGGTGGTGCACTCGACGAACGGGCGGGGGAGCTTCTCTCCCCTCTTGACCTCATATCCCGCGGGGAACCCCAGATCCTCGGGCTTGACCTTACCGGACTTGAGCCTGTCCAGGAGGGATCCTGCGGCGTAGTACCTGCAGATGACCTCCAGGGGGATCAGATAGTTCCTGGTGCTGCCGTCGATCTTGCTGTAGTCGCGGATGACATCGACCCTCTTCACCCTCATCCTGTCCTTGGAGGGCTCTGAGATGTAGTGGTTGTTGATGCCGGCCTCGTTCAGCTTCCCGAACCAGTACTTGGCGGTCCTGCAGAGGGTCTCCCCTTTGTGGGGGACGGTGGAAGGGATGATCTTGTCGAAAACCGATATCTTGTCCGTGTACGCGAACTCGAGGATGTCCGCGTCGACCTCGTAGACTTCTTTGACCTTCCCGGTCATCAGCAGCTTCATGGGACTGCGAATGCGCATCGCGTATTTGTCTTTGGGCATAGCGGCAGCTTCGCCCCGTTCCAGGCATATGCGGGCAGCCTGCTCCGTTTATACCTCGGAACCGATGCATCCGCGTGAACGCCTGCTTCCCCGTCTCCACGAGCGACTTCAAGAAAATCGCTGCCGAAGGCTTCGCTTTCGCGGACAAGAGCCTGATGATAAAGGACCTGACAGGTTCAGAACACAAGGCGTTCCTGTTCACGCGCCCGCGCAGGTTCGGAAAGACGATGGCCCTCGGCATGCTCGAAGCGTTCTTCGATGCCGGCAACGAAGACGGCCGGAAGATGTTCTCGAAGCTGGAGATCTCCGGCGAGCCTGAGGCGATGGCGCACCTTGGAAAGTACAGAGTGATCCGCCTCGACCTGTCCTCGACGGAATCGAACAGCATGGAGGAGTTCTTCGAATCCTTCTCGTCAGCGGTCGCCCGGTCCCTGAGAGGCTTCTGCAAGGACATCTTCGGTTGCGGATCCATCCCCGAAGACAAACGGAGAGCGCTCATGAGCTGCTGCGAGATGAAGGCGATGCCGGATGTTCTGATGCGCTCCATCGCGAACGCGTCCCGTTGGATGGGGACAGCCTGCGGAAGAGATGCCGTCATCCTCATCGACGAGTACGACAGGCCCGCCTACGGCGCATACCTGCACGGCTTCTACGAAGAGTTCCTCGCATTCTACAGGGGGTTCATGGAGGCCACGCTGGGAAACGGCTCCGGCTACAGGTTCGCCGTCGTTGCGGGATGCCTCCGCATCTCCGAAAAGGACGTCTTCGGCCGCATCGGGGGCTTGAAGGCGATGGACATCTTCCAGTCGGAGTTCGACGGGGCGTTCGGGTTCACGGAGTCCGAGGTCGTATCGCTCGTCGGAAGAGCAGGCATCCCGGCAGATGCCATGGATGCGATCAGGCCGTACTACGGCCGCTTGCGTATCGGGAAGAAAGAGGTCTACTGCCCGTTCGACATCGCAAACTTCCTCCAAGACCGCACCTCAGCAGGCCAAAGGCCCATCGGCTACTGGGCGCAATCGGGGAGCACGGCCCTGATCTCGGATGCTCTGAAGCATACAGGTCCCGAGTTCCGTCGCAGCATCTTGTCTTTGAGCGCCCCGGGGAGCAGCATCCGCAGGACTGTGAATCCGGAACTCGACTTCAGAAGCCTCTCGTCCGCCGACGAAACGATGCTGGAAGATGCTGCGATCTCCCTGATGGCCATGTCCGGCTGCATCAGGGCCTCCCCCTGTGAAGACGGGATGTTCGATCTGTCGATGCCGGGCATGGAGATGCTCGAAGCATTCGAGGCCATCGGGAGAGCGATAGGCGATCCGTGATGATGCCGCCTGACGGCAGGAAGGCCCGGCCTCGGAGCAGGCCTCTTATGAAATCGATCAGCAACGACACGGCGGCATCGACCGTCTGATCCCTGATTTCCGCTCTGGCGCCATGGAACAGGTTCCTTGCCGTCACCGTCCTGCAGCCGTCGGACACGGATATGAACACCAGCCCTACAGGCTTCGTGTCCGTGGCGCCTCCCGGGCCGGCTATCCCCGTGACGGCCACGGAATAGTCGGATGAGAACGCCCTCGAGGCTCCGAGCGCCATCTCTCCCGCGGTCTCCGCGCTCACGGCGCCATGCTCGGCCAGCGTGCTCTCCGACACGCCGAGGACGGACATCTTGGCCTCGTTGGAATACGTCACGGCGCTGCCGAGGAAATAAGCCGAAGACCCGGGAGCTTCCGTCATCGCCGCTCCGATCATCCCTCCGGTGCACGATTCGGCACAGGACATCGTCGCTCCCTTCTCCAGGAGCAGCGAGGCGAGCTCTTCACAGCGGCGCGCCATCAGAGCCCTCTGAGATGTCCCTGAGCCTTCCGACCCCGTCTATGGAGTCGATCACATCGGCCACCGCCTGCGGGACCAGCGGCCTCCACTCCTCTCCGGAGACGATCCTCCTGCGGACCTCCGTGCCGGAGTAGAGTGAGCGGTTGTAGAGCGGAGATTTCCTGACGTCGTACCCGGCCTCCATGAACAGGCGGCGGGTCATGGGGTTGTTGCTGTAGACCCTCCCGAACGGCGGGACCATCGACACCACGTGCGCCACCCAGACGGAGTACCTGTTCAGGTCCTCCACGGGAACTATGCTGAAGCTCGTTATCCCCTCGTCCTTCAGGGAGTCGGAAATCATCTTGTACCTCTCCCCTGCGGTGAACGGGTTCCCGGGATCGTGGGAGCACTGGGCGCTCCCGATCGCGACGATGAGGTGCTCTGACTCCGCAGCGCACTGCTTCAGAACCTCCATGTGCCCCTTGTGCAGCGGCTGGAACCTCCCTATGACGAGGGAGTGGTCGGCATAGCCTTCCCTGCTCATGCGATGGCGTAGAAGGCAGGCGTATAAAAAAGGAAAGGGGGGCCGATCCCCCGGTTTCATCAGGCCGCGTTGGCATCCGGCATCCCGACGGGGACATCGGCCGTCACGGGAGCTTCCTGTACGGCCTCCGCAGGCTGCTCCGCAGGCTCCTCGGCCTTGGGAGGCTCGTGGTGGTACTCGTGCTTCGCGGGAGGCACGATCTTCTTCACGGTGGACACGCCGCCCTCGGCGAGGGGCAGGAGCTTGTCCATGTACTGCTGCTTCATCGGGCAGTCCACGAAGGCGTACTCGAACACGTCGCGGAGGTTCTCCACGGTGTAGATGTCCATGGTGTCGTAGAACCTGTTCTCGATCATCACGTCCCTGGCGTTCTCCTCGGGGATCAGCGCGACCTTTATCCCGGAGGCCGCGGCAGCCTCGAGCTTTGCGGTCACTCCGCCGACGGGAAGGACCTTCCCTCTGACGCTCAGGGAGCCCGTCATCGCCAGGTCCTGGCGGATCGGGATGTTCTCCAGCGCGGAGATGATGACCGTCGCCATCGTGATGGACGCTGAATCCCCCTCCACTCCGTCATAGGTTCCGATGTACTGCAGGTGGATGTCGCTGTCGGACAGGTTCGTCATGGTGTACTTCTTTATGACGGCGGAGATGTTGTCCACAGCCTCCTTGGCGATGGTCCCCAGCTGCCCTGTCGCGACGATGTGGCCTCCCTTCTTCACCTGCGAAGGCGAGACCTCGGCGACTATGGGCAGGACGATTCCCGAGTACTCGGCCATATTGGAGCTCGCATTGAGGGCGGCGAGCCCGTTGATCATGCCGACCGCCTCTCCGGAGGTGTTGAACATCTCGTAGGCCTTGCTGTTCTCGATGTACCTGTCGGCGATCTGCTGCTCCAGGCTGCGGGCGACCCTCCTGGCCATGACGACGTCATCGGAGGTGACGGCCTTGGCCTCCCTTCCGATGGCCATGTCCCCGGAGACCCTTATGAGCCCTCCGAGCTCCCTCATCCTGAGGGTGAGCTCCCCTTTCCTCCCGGAACGGCGCTGGGCCTCCCTGAGGATCTCTGCGACGGCGTACTTGTCGAAGTGGGGGATCTTGCCGTCCTTCCTGACCTCCTGGGCCACGAAGCGGGTGATGCAGTCGCGGTTCTCGTCGGTGTCCGGCATGGTGTTGCGCATGTAGACCTCGTATCCGTATCCCCTTATCCTCGACCTGAGGGCGGGGTGCATGCCCTGGATGGCATCCATGTTCCCCGCGCAGACCAGGATGAAGTCGCACGGGACGGGCTCGGACTTGACCAATGCTCCGGAGGAGCGCTCGGACTGCCCTGTGATGGACATCTTCTTCTCCTGCATGGCGGTCAGCAGGGCCTGCTGCGACTCCATCTTCAGGAGGTTGATCTCGTCGATGTAGAGAACCCCCTTGTTGGCCTTGTGGATGTCTCCCGCCTCGAGCCTGTCGTGGGACGGGGTCTCCAGCCCGCCGGATTGGAACGGGTCGTGCCTGACATCTCCCAGGAGGGCCCCGGCATGGGTTCCCGTGGCATCGACGAACGGAGGCGTGTCCCCCGGATCGTGCCCGACGAGGAGCTTGGGGATGATCGCGGTCTCGGTCCTCTGCTGGCCGGGGGTCCTGAAGAGCATGACCACCAGCATGGCGCCGAGGATGGCGATCCATGCGATCGTGAAGTTGTTCAGCATCAGCGCGCCTATCAGCCCGAGGACGATGAGCCCCATGCAGACGTAGATGTACATGGAGTTCTTCTGGTTCCTCTGCTGCGCGGCGATGGCCTTCTGCTCCGAGACGACAGCTTTCCCCTTTCCGGCAGGGAACACCCTGACGCGGGGCTCGTTGAAGTCCTCGGGGTTGTGGTAGGCCACGATGTCCTGGAGGTCCTCCTTGGGCAGGTACTCGACCATGGAGTTCGCCAGCATCGACTTCCCGGTACCGGGCTCGCCGATGAGCATGACGTGCCTCTTCTGGTAGGCGGCCTTCTTCATGACCTCCACCGCCTCCTCCTGGCCGATGACGCGGTCCGCCATCAGGTCGGGGATCTCGATCTCCTCGGTGGAGGCGAACTCCTGCGCCTCGACCCATTCCTCTATGGGTTTCGCCGAGACCTTGGGGTTCTTATCCTCTGTGTCTGTCATGCTATGTCCTCCGGTGTACCTCTGTTTGAACTTGTATTTATAGTGATGTATAATTGGGACATGTTTATCATATGTCCCCCGCACGGACCGCGTGGATCATCGTGCCCACGACGACGATGACCACAGCGGCCCCGAATATGTAGACCCCGTACTTCTCGAAGAAGCTCCTGTCGTCGGGCCAGTCGACGCCTTTAGCCTCGATGCCGGGGGCGGAGAGCCCCTCGAACTCCGTGGCCGAATGCGTTGCGCCGAACCCGACCTCCGTCTCCCCGAAGGTCACGGAGGTGAACGCCCCAGCCAGGAGGCAGTTCTTCGAGGTCTTCGAATTCCATGTGCAGTCGACGGCGTACCATTTCCCGTCGTCGACCGCCTCGTTCCAGTAGCCCTTCTCGGACCCGTCCGACGTCTTGACGTCGCCGTAGACGGTCAGCACGGTCACCCCGCTCCTCTGCGCCAGGCAGGTGAACGCGGCCGCGATCCCCGCGGAGGACGACTCCCCTTTCACGAGGGCGTCGTAGACGCTGCTGACCTCGGCCTCGCCGTCCGTCTTCGACGATATCCCCCTCAGCTTGTCGTTGATCGAGGAGACCTTCTCCCTGGAGGTGCCGTCGAACGCGACCAGCTTCTCTTCGAGGGCCTGCACGGCCTCCTTGGCCTTCGTCCCCTCCCTGAACTCGTCCGGGACGGACAGCTCGAAGGATATCGTGCACTTCCCGTCCCCGGTGACGGTCGACACGTCGACCTCCGTGACGGGCGTGTTCCACAGCCATATCGGCGAAGGGTCGCTCAGGTAGTACGCGGCGAGGGTCCTGTTGACCATCTCCGCGACGTACTCCGTCTGATTCGAGGAATCGACCTTCACATCCATGGTGATGCCGATCGTCGCGGGGACGTCGGTCGCCCCGGCGAACCTCTCCGCGAGCACGGCGTACAGCGCCTGCCCGTTGGAATCCAGCGCATCCTTGTAGTGGGATGCCGAGGCGTCCCCGTCCGATGCCGGCACGGCGGAGACGGAGAGTAGCGCGAGCACGGCGGCGACCGCAAGCAACGTCATCGTCTTATGGCTCATCTGGACCCAGGAAGATGGGGTCGTTCTTAAACGTGTGCGCGACTGGTACGCCGAACGTGCGAGATTTGATATCCGGACCGAGAATTACCGAATCCATGAGGGTCGATGAGCTGGACGTCCCGGACGCCGTTTCCGACGCCCTGATGTCGGCGGGGTTCAGGGAGCTGCATCCGCCGCAGGCGGAGGCGATCCCCATCGCCCTCGAAGGGAAGAATCTCGTCGTAGCAATACCCACGGCCAGCGGGAAGTCCCTCATAGGCATGGTGCCGGCGCTGAAGATGCTGGCATCCAACCGCGGGAAGATCCTGTACATAGTCCCCCTGAAGGCGCTGGCCGCTGAAAAGAGGGACGACTTCCAGAGATTCGCCGACCAGTTGGATTTCAAG
>CAVHMZ010000095.1:0-1181 GCA_963637225.1 Segatella hominis | reverse complement strand
ATTTCAAGGTGCACATGAGCACCGGCGACCTCGACGGGGAGGACAGGGGCATGGCCGATGCCGACGTCGTCATAGCCACATCGGAGAAGGCGGACTCCCTGATCAAACACGGGAGCAAGTGGATGCAGGGCGTCCGTCTCGTGATCGCCGACGAGATCCACATGATACACGACCCCGGCAGGGGTCCGACGCTGGAGATCACCCTGACCAAGCTGATCCGCAAGATCCCCGAGATGCAGGTCATCGCCCTGTCGGCGACCATATCCAACTCATACGACATGGCGGACTGGCTCGATGCCGCGCTCGTGAGGAGCGACTGGCGCCCGGTGCCCCTGCGCGAAGGCGTCTACCTCGACGGGGAGATCCGCTTCGAGGACGGCTCGATCAAAGAGGTCCCCAAGAACGGCGACGAATCCGAGTCCCTGATCGTCCAAGCGATAGACGACGGCGGACAGGGGCTGATCTTCGTCAATTCCAGGAGGTCCACCGAGGCCGTGGCGGTCCGCGTGGCGGACAGGATAGCCAAGACCTGCCGGAACCCCCTGTCCAAAGCCGAAAAAGCCGTCCTCGAAGGCGAGGCGGAGGCCACCGACATCGGGAGGAAGCTGGCGGAATGCGTCTCCAAGGGGGCGGCGTTCCACAACGCCGGCCTGACATACTCCCAGAGAAGGATGGTCGAGGACATGTTCAAGTCCGGCCGCATCAAGTGCATCGCCGCAACTCCGACACTCGCCGCCGGGATCAACCTCCCCGCCAGGAGGGTCATAGTCAGGGACTCGACCCGTTTCGAGAACGGGGGCAGCGTCCCCCTCCCGGTGATGGAGATAAAACAGATGTGCGGACGCGCCGGCAGACCCGGGTACGACCCCTACGGCGAAGCCGTCCTGATCGCCAAGAGCCAGGAGCAGGCCGACCACCTCATGGACGACTACATCCTCCACGACAGCGAGACCATCATGTCCAAGCTGTTCGTCGGGAACGCGATACGCGGCCACATGCTCGGCATACTCGCCACGGGCGACGCCGATTCCGAGGACTCCATCGTGGATTTCATGCGCGGAACGTTCTTCGGCGCCACATCCCAGATGTTCGGGATCGAGTCCAAGACCGAGGAGACCGTCGATTACCTCGTCAAGGAGGGGATGGTCCGCAGGAACGGCGATACGATCGAGGTCCTCCCC
>CAVHMZ010000094.1:4031-5967 GCA_963637225.1 Segatella hominis | reverse complement strand
AAGCTTGCAGGGGTCCGAACGTGCATCACAAAGAGTTTAATGCTAAAAATATGTTTATCTGTGGTTCAATCGCGGCATACCTGTGCCTTGTCGCGCTGCCTGTCTCGAAGTATGTGCGGTTGAAGAGGTAGCTCTCGAATTTGTCGCGGTTGTACAGGTGATAGCAGACGACGCTGCCGTCCTTCCTGACGACGATGTATCCTCCGTGGACCGCATCCGTGCCGTTCCATACTTTTCCGGGCACCATTCCCGTGAACGATGCCATCAGAAGGCTGCGCACCTTTGCCTTGTAGAATTCGTGAGGCCCTCTGTAATCCAGGGGGTTCTCTTTCGAGATGTATTCCGTGTTCTCCGAGATGTACTTCTTGTCGAACCTGTACCTTGCGACCAGCATCTCTGCGATAATCTCGGGAAGCTTCGAGTCTATGACCCTGAGATTGCCGTCGAACGTCTCGTTGTCGACTTTGTCGAAGACCAGCCTGCAGCCTTTGCTGTATATGCAGTCTATCCTGCTTTTGACATCGACGGCTCTCCGCTTGTCTTTGGTCATCATGCCGTTGATGCGTTCGATGTCCTCGTCGGAGAGTTCCCCTTCGATGCGGTACGTCAGATTGGTGCTTCCCGAGGAGTTCAGCAGCGTCGGATTCCCGCCTATGAACGATTTTATGCTGAACGGCAGGCGCTGGACAGTTCCGGAGTACGGGTCGCAGATTTCCAGGGTTATGTCCGTCTTCGTCCGTGAGCCTGCGCTTATCTTGTCAAGATGGTACCTCGCCATTAGGTCTGACTCATCTATGTGCAGGACTCCGCCTTCGGTCGGCTTCCGCAGCTCTTCCAATACGGCGTCCGCATCGTCCGAGATGACGTCGCGATCGATGTCGTCTATGAGGACAGAGCCCTCTTCGATCTGCACATGGCCGTCTTCGGAGATTATGTAGCTGCGGGCGATACCGCCCTTGCCCGTCGTGATGATCCTGTTCACGGTGTAGCACAGGTCTTCGACGATGTCCAGATTCTCATCGGCCGCGAAGATCTTGCCGTCTCTCAGAGATGTCAGGAAGACATAGAACTCCGAGATTTCGCCTTTGTTCTTGCCCGGTTTGGTCGCATTCGCAGGTTCTTCGTTCTTTGTCTTCGCCATTCAATACCCTCCTGACTTCCTTGGCAATGGCTTCGATGACCGGGACGGTCACGGAATTGCCGAATTGCTTGTAGAGGTGGGTATCAGATAGTACAAGTTTATAATCGTCGGGGAACCCTTGCAGCCTTGCCCACTCGCGGGGAGTCATCTTGCGTATCCCTTCGCGGTTGACCTCCCCTTTGATATGGGTCACAGGCGTGAAATCCGTGAGGCGGTCGTCGACGATGAGGTTCCTCTCGCGGCCCATGCCGCCGCAGACGAGAGCGGACGAAACGCCGTGGACGTCTTTGATCTCGTATCCGAATCCGTGGCCGGCGGCTTCGTGCCTTGCCCTGTGCTTCCTGAGGGTTTCCAGGTACACGTCGCTGAGGTAGTATTTCACGGACACGGGCTTGTCCTTCTCCATGATGTCCCAAATCTCTTTCTTGGAATCTGTGGGCTGCGGGAACCGGAACGATGAGCAATCGATGTCGTTCCTGAATGCGACTATGTAGATGCGTTCCCTGTTCTGGGGAACTCCGTAGTCTTTGCTGTTGAGGACCTTGTAGAGCGGAGTGTACCCCATGTTCCTGAGCGTGTTGATGATGACCTCGAACGTCCTGCCCTTGTCGTGTATCGTCAGGCCTTTGACATTCTCGCAGAATATGACCTTCGGCTTATGCAGGTCGCAGATCCTCACGACGTCGAAGAACAGGGTTCCGCGGGACATGCCCTTGTAGTCGTCGTTGAACCCCTGTTTCCTGCCGGCGATGGAAAATGCCTGGCAGGGGAATCCGGCAAGGCATATGTCGAAGT
>CAVHMZ010000094.1:0-4021 GCA_963637225.1 Segatella hominis | reverse complement strand
TCTCATCGATCTTCGTGATGTCACCGTTTATCTCGGCAGGGGTGTCGAAGTTGGCTCTGTAGGTCTGCTGGGCGTACGGATCCCATTCGCTGGCGAACACTGTCTCGATGCTGCTGTCGAAGGCTTTGTCGAATCCCATGCGGATTCCGCCTATCCCTGCGAACAGGTCGATAGACCTGTAGACCCGATTGTCGGCCATGGCTCTGCTCCTGTTCTACCTTATGGCCGGATTATTTATGTACTTGCCGGTCAGCGGGTTCTCAGAGTGTTTTCGATCTCGTCCGCGCATTCTTCGAGATTCTTCTGGATCTGCCTGCCCCAGAAGCGAAGGACGATCCACCCCTGACTTTCCAGCATCCCGTTGACTTCCGCGTCGCGTTCCATGTTCCTCTCTATCTTGGGTATCCAGTATTCTCTGTGAGTCTTAATGTCCTCTTTGCGGTGCTCCCAATCGTATCCATGCCAGAACTCGCTGTCGCAGAACACCGCGACCTTCTTCCCGATGAACGCGACGTCGGGTTTGCCGGGGATGTTCTTGACGTTCTTGCGGTAACGGAGTCCGCGGGACCAGAGCTCCTTTCTGAGCCGCACTTCGATCCCGGTGTCCTTGCAGCGGATGCGGGACATGTTGTAGTGGATTTGCTCGTCGGTCTTCTGCACGATGGAGCCGATGGGCGACGGTCGGATAAACAGGTAGCGGCGGCGGAAGGCGGTTATGCTCTCCGATCGGGTCGCAGCTGATCAGAAGTGGCGCCGAGGGAGAGATTCGAACTCCCGAGGATTACTCCAGCGGTTTTCGAGACCGCCGCCATACCGGGCTTGGCTACCTCGGCTTGACCTCCCCAATTTTATCGCGGTATAAAAAGGTTCTATGGAACGCCGGCCTGTCAACATATATATCAAGAATGGGCGATGGACGGATGATGTCCATGTCAGATGTCGTCACGGAAATCCAGAAAGCCAAAGCCGCCTCCATCGAGCTGTCCGCATTGCCTACGGACGTCAAGGACCGCGCGCTCGGCGCGATGATCTCTGCATTGGACTGCAACAGGCAATCCATACTGGAGGCCAACTCCCGGGACCTGGAGGATGCCGAGAAGATGCTGGATGCCGGCGAGATCTCCGGTTCCATGTACAAGAGGCTCAAGATCGACGGCTCCAAGATAGACGGGATGATCGACGGCATAAGGGATCTCCTGTCCCTTCCGGACCCCGTGGGCGAGGTCATGTCCGCCCTGGATCTGGACGACGGGCTGACTCTGTATCAGATTCGCTGTCCGATAGGGCTTTTGGGCATGATATTCGAGTCCAGGCCGGACGTGGTCCCGCAGATCATGTCGCTCTGCCTGAAATCAGGGAACGCTGTGGCTTTCAAAGGCGGGCGCGAGGCGTCCGCTTCCATCCGCGCCCTTTTCGACATCTTGAAAGGAGCGGCAGTCGGCGCAGGCATCCCGGGAGATGCGTTCGTCCTCCTGGAGACCAGGTCCGACATCAATGCCATCCTCGGTCTGGACAGGTACATCGACCTGCTCATACCCCGCGGGTCCAACGAGTTCGTCAGGTATATCCAGGACAACACCAGGATACCCGTTCTCGGCCACGCGGCCGGGATCTGCCACGTGTACGTGGACTCCAAGGCGGACCCGGACATGGCCGTGTCCGTGGCATTGGATTCCAAGGTCCAGTATCCTGCGGTGTGCAACGCGGCCGAGACCATCCTGGTGTCCTCAGAAATCGCTGATGCATTCATCCCCCGCATGGTGTCCGAGTACGCCGCCAACGGAGTGGAGGTTCGCGGAGACGAGAAGGTTCTGTCCCTGTGCCCCGATGCGGTCCCCGCCGCAGAATCCGATTGGGACACCGAGTACGGGGACCTGATCGTGTCGATGAAGGTCGTAGGGTCCCTCGCAGAGGCCATGGGCTTCATCAATGCCCACGGATCCCATCATACCGATGCCATAATCACGGAAGATGCTAACAATGCGTCAGCTTTCGTCCGCGGGGTCGATTCCGCGGACGTGTTCGTGAACGCATCCACCAGGTTCGCCGACGGATACAGGTTCGGGAAGGGCGCCGAGGTCGGCATCAGCACCAACAAGATCCACGCCCGCGGGCCCGTGGGGATGGAGGGGCTGATGATCTACAAATACGTCCTGGCGGGCCACGGGCAGGTGGTGAAGGACTATGTCGGGCCCGGATGCAGGAAGTTCAAGCACCAGAAGTCGTCCGAAGAGTATCCTTTCAGAGGTGCCTGACATGGCCGATGCCATAGACAGGTCCAAAGTCCTCGGGGATGTGGGGCGCGTAGTGGTCAAGATCGGGTCGTCCTCGATCATGAGGAACGGCTCGAAGGTTTCCCGCGACTTCATGGATTCCGTCGCCGAGCAGGCCAAAGCGCTCAGGGACGAGGGGATAGAGGTGCTGATCGTGTCGTCCGGGGCCATTCCGCTGGGGCTGAAGAGCATGGGCGTCGTGCCCAAGCCCAACGAGGTTCCTGTCCGCCAGGCCGCCGCTTCCGTGGGCCAGGGCATCCTGATGAGGGAGTGGGGCGACTGCTTCCAGAGGTACGGCCTTCTGGTGGGGCAGATTCTGATGACTATGGACACATACTCCGACAGGGAGAGCGCGCTGAACCTGCACAACACCGTCATGTCCATGCTGGAGCACGGGATCGTGCCGATCTTCAACGAGAACGACGCCATAAGGACGCAGGAGATAAGGTTCGGAGACAACGACACCCTCTCCGCGATAGTCGCCAGCAGGACCGATGCGGACCTCTTGGTGATACTGTCCGACGTGGACGGCCTGTACGATGCCAACCCGTCCAAGGACCCGGATGCCAAGCTGATCCCCGTGGTGCCCGTCCTCGAGGACGTGGAGGGCGTCGCAGGCGACGCGGGCACGGCCATGGGCACAGGGGGAATGAAGACCAAGCTGAAGGCCGCCCATATCTGCAGGGATGCGGGGTGCTACATGGTCATCGCGCACAGCGGGGCCGACTCCGCCATCTACCGCGCGGTGAAAGGCCAGGACATAGGCACGCTCTTCCTCACGGGAGCGGAGATCTCCAAGAAGAGGCGCTGGATAAAGTCCGCGCATCCTTCGGGGAAGGTCGTCGTCGACGCCGGGGCGCAGAAGGCCCTCCTGGACCACAGGTCCCTGCTGCCGATCGGGATAAGATCGGTCGAGGGCACCTTCGGCAAGGGCGATGTGGTGGAAATCGTCTGCGGCGGGCGCACCATCGCCAAGGGCATCGTCAGTTACGGCTCGGAGGACCTGAAGGCCATCGCGGGCCGCCACAGCGACGACATCCCCAAGATCCTCGGGTACAAGGTCCATGACGATGCTATAATCTCGGAGAACATCGCGGTCCTCTGAGCATCCGCGGAAAAGCTGTCAGGAACGGGGAAAGGGTTTGGGGAATGGGGGCCGGAGCCCCTTTTCGGACATCAGAACTTCCCGATCCTGTTCCCGCACTCTTCGTCCTTGAGCTTCTCGAAGACGAAGTATGTCGCAGAGAGCACGATGAGCCCGAGGATTATGCATGCGAACAGGGTCGTGTTGTTGCCCCGGTCGAAGCTGTATCCGCTTCCGACTCCGATGACCGCCGCGACGGCCAGGAGGGCGTAGAACAGCGTTCTCTTGTCCATGCTCAGTCCTCCCATTCGGTGATCCCGCTGGGATCGGAGAGGGCGCTCTTGTGGAACACGGGGTCCTCCACGCCTTCCCTCTTCTGCCTGCGGTAGTCCGCGTAGGCTTCGAACACCTGCCTGCTCAGCAGCAGGACGATGATCATGTTGACAGTGGCCATCAGGGCCATGAACGTGTCGCTCACGGAGTCGACGGCGGATACGTCCGCTGTCGTGGCCGCTATGAAGGCGACGATGATGACCAGGATCTTGACCCCGAGGATGACGTTCTTCTTGTCGTTGATGAACCTGGCGTTGGCCTCGGACATTGTGTAATACCCGATGAGGCTGGTGAACGCGAAGATGAACATGAAGATCGCGATGATGTAGTT
>CAVHMZ010000093.1:0-3499 GCA_963637225.1 Segatella hominis | reverse complement strand
CCTTCGGGATCTCCGACTACACCGACTTCGAGGGGATGAAATACGACCCCGAGATAGGCATATTCGGAATGGACGTCAGCGTCGTCCTGAGGAGGCCCGGAAACAGGATTACACAGAGGGCCCTGCTCAAGAGGAGGGTCCCCAAGAAGCACCGCGTCGACCGCGACGAGGCGATCCGGTACATGAAAGACAAATTTGAGGTTGAGGTGGTCCAATGAAGCCCAAGAAGCAGTTCGGAAGGTCCGTCGGCTGCACGCGCTGCGGACGCAGGAGAGGAATCATAAGGAGGTACGGGATGCACCTGTGCCGCCAGTGCTTCAGGGATATGGCCCCGGAACTCGGATTCAAGAAGTATTCGTGAGGTGTCATAAATGCAGAGCGATCCACTCAACGACGCCATGTGCGTCATCAAGAACGCCGCACTCAACGGAAAAAGCGAGTGCATGATCCAGCCCTCGTCCAAGCTCATCGGGCGCGTGCTCAAGGTCATGCAGGACCGCGGCTACATCAGCCAGTTCGAGTACGTCGAGGACGGCAAAGCCGGGAAGTTCCGCGTCATGCTGGACGGAACCATAAACAATTGCGGAGTGATCAAGCCCCGCACCTCTGTGAAGGTCGCAGAGGTCGAGAAGTACGAGGCGAGGTTCCTCCCTGCCCAGGACTTCGGGCTCCTGATCATGTCCACCACAGCAGGGGTCGTCACCCAGGACCGCGCCAAAGAGCTCGGGATCGGGGGAAAGCTCCTGGCATATGTCTATTGAGGAATAAAGATGACAATAGCAGGGAAAATCGAAAGCACCATCGCTATCCCCGCGGGGGTCACCGTGTCCTTCGACGGAAACGTCATGAAGGTCAACGGCCCCAGGGGAGAACTTAGCAGAAACTTCGCGCACCCTAACATCGCAATTGCCGTCGGAGAAGAAGGCGTCAGCGTCAGCTGCGAATATCCGAGGATCAAAGACAAGGCGATGGTCGGAACCTACGTGGCCCACATCAGGAACATGATAAAGGGAGTCACCGTCGGCTTCACCTACCACCTCAAGATCGTATTCTCGCACTTCCCGATGAAAGTCGCCGTCAAGGGCGATCGCGTGGAGATCAACAACTACATGGGAGGCCACGCCCCCCGCTACGCGAACATCCTGAAGGGCTGCACCGTGAAGATCAGCGGACAGGACGTTACAGTTGAAGGAAACGACATCGAGGCCTGCGGCCAGACCGCCGCCAACCTCGAGAGGGCGACATCCAGGCTCGGATTCGACAAGAGGACGTTCCAGGATGGAATCTACATCGTCCAGAAATCCCACAAGGTGAAAGAATGACCGTTAAAGCGCTCACAGACCTCCAGGGTCTGAAGGACAACAATGTCGAGGAGCTCAAGGCCATCGGCATCAACAATGTCGCCGAGCTCGCCGAGGCGATCAACGATGACGAGAAGGTCAAAGAGGTCATCAAGACCCTCTCCGGAGTCGGTCCCAAGACCGTCAACTCCTGGAAGGCCGCTCTCGCCGGGGCAGATGCAGTTGCCGAGGAGGCTCCCGCGACAGAGATCGTCGCAGAGGCCGATTCCGGCGAGTACGCCGTGAAGGCCAAGCCCGAGCTGGACGATGAGACCGTCGATGCTCTCGCGAAGAGGGCCATGATCTCCGGAAGGAGGCCCGCTTTCAAGAGGCAGGAGTGGTTCAGATACTCCAAGCTCGGCGAGAAGTGGAGGAAGCCCAAGGGGATTCACTCCAAGATGAAGAGGCAGCTCAAGAGGCGCCCTCCGATGGTCGACATCGGGTTCAGGGGCCCCGTCGCCGCCAGGGACCTGCACCCCTCGGGATTCGAGGAGGTACTCGTGTACAACGTGGACGGGCTCGAGGCCATCGACCCCAAGAAGCAGGCGGTCCGCATCGGCGGAACCGTCGGAACGAAGAAGAGGATCGCGATCGAGGACAGGGCCGACGAGCTCGGCATCAGGATCCTCAACAGGATGGTGTGAACATGTCCGATCTGAGAAACCAGAGGAGAATGGCCGCCGAGGTCCTCAAGTGCGGCGAGAACAGGGTCTGGATGAACCCCGAGAAGCTCGACGAGGTCGAGGACTGCATCACCCGCGCGGACATCCGCACGGCTGTCGCTTCCGGCCTCATCAAGGCCAAGCCCAAGAACGGCACCTCCAGGGGGAGGACCAGGTACGTCGCCGGCCAGAAGGCCGACGGAAAGAGGAAGGGCCCCGGATCCAGGAAGGGGACCGCCAACGCCCGCGTCCGCGACAAAGAGCGCTGGATGGCCACTATCAGGCCCATCCGCGACGAGCTCAAGACGCTCAGGGACGAGGGCAAGATCTCTCCGTCCGTCTACAGGCTCTACTACAGGAAGGCCAAGGGAGGAATGTTCAAGTCCCGCAGGCACCTGAAGCAGCACATGACCGCAGCCGGACACCTGAAGGAGGAGATCTGATGGCAACCGGACCTAGATACAAAGTAGCATTCCGCAGAAGAAGAGAGAACCGCACCGACTACTACGCCCGCCGCAGGCTCCTCAGGAGCCAGGAGGCCAGGGCCATCGTCAGGAGATCCAACAAGAACATCGCCATCCAGTTCGCCGAGTTCGGCATGGAGGGCGACAGGGTCCTTGTCGCGGCAAGCACGAAAGAGCTGCAGGGAATGGGCTGGACCCGCTCCTGCTCCTCCATACCCGCTGCCTACCTCGTCGGATACCTCGCCGGCAAGAAAGCTCTGAAGGCGGGGATCGAGTATGCGGTGCTCGACATCGGCATGCAGAAGGTGCAGCACGGCGGAGTCCTCTTCGCCACTGTCGCCGGAATGTGCGACGCCGGACTCGAGGTGCCCCACGGAGAAGACGTCCTCCCAGACGAGGACAGGCTCCTCGGGAAGCACATCGACGAGGGCATCGAGGCTGACGTGAACAGCCTCAAAGAGAAGATGGAGGCTGAGTGAAATGGCTGACTGGGTTCCTAAGACAAGGCTCGGGCAGATGGTCCTCAACGGAGAGGTCACCACCATGAGCGACGCCCTCGCCACCAAGCTGCCCCTCCGCGAGCCCGAAATCGTGGACATCCTCCTTCCCGACCTGAAGGACGAGGTCATCGACCTCAACATGGTCCAGAGGATGACCGACTCCGGAAGGAGGGTCAGGTTCGCCGTGACATGCATCGTCGGAAACGGCGACGGATTCATCGGCATCGGCAGGGCCAAAGGAAAAGAGGTCGGGCCTTCGATCAAGAAGGCCATCGACAACGCGAAACTGAACATGATCGAGATCAAGAGGGGATGCGGCTCCTGGCAGTGCGGATGCGGCCAGGCCCACAGCCTGCCTTTCGAGGTCGTCGGATCCACCGGATCCGTCACGGTCTCCCTCAAGCCCGCGCCCCGCGGAGTGTCCCTCGCGGTCGGAGACGTCGCAAAGAGCCTCCTGACCCTTGCCGGAGTCCGCGATGCGTGGGGATTCGCCAGGGGCAACACGAAGACCAAGGTGAACTACGCCATGGCCA
>CAVHMZ010000092.1:0-29131 GCA_963637225.1 Segatella hominis | reverse complement strand
TCAGCGTACCGGAGGGCATCATGACGACGACCTTGTCTCCCCTGGAGACGACGGTGCCGGAGGATCCGGCGGTCTTGACGAACTTCCCTCCGTCTCCGGGCCTGGCCTCGATGTTGTGGACAAGGGTTCCCTCGGGGATCTTGGAGAGCTGCGTGATGTTTCCGGCTGCCACTTCGGTTCCGCCGATGACGATGGTCTGCCCGACCTTCGTCCCCTCGACAGCCAGCTGGTAGTCGGTCTTTCCGTTCATGTCGAGGACAGCCAGGGGGCATGTCCTTCCGGGTGCCTGGATCAGGTCTTTGATGACGGCGGTCCCCTCGTTGAAGGCGGGGAGCCTGACATCGTCGACGTGCCTGTGGCTGGGGGAGCGGTACAGGGATGTTCCGCGGCCCCTCCTCTGCGGGATTAATCTTTTACCCATAATCACTCACCTCAGAAGACTCCGACTCTCGCTCCAACATCCTCTGCGGAGTATCCGTCCGCGAGCTTGATGATGGCGTGCTTTCCGTCCTTCTGGATTCTGACCCAGACTTTGTCGACCTTGACCTCGAAGCGCTCTTCGAAGACGGTCTTGATCAGGGCCTTGTCCGCATTCCTGTGGACGAGGAACTCGACCCTGTTGCCGTCTTTGTACTTCTGGGTGGGCGTGCCGGCCATGTGGTTCATCGATTTTTCGGTGACGTACGGCTTGATGAGAACATCGCTCTGCTTCATTGCGTCCAGCCTCCTATCGCGTCGATGGCAGACCTGGTGTAGACCGTGAGCCTTCCCGCATCTCCGCCGGGGGCGAGGATGCTGGTGTTGAGGGTCTTGACCTCTTCGACTGTAACTCCGGGTATGTTCGCGGCGCTCTTGAAGATGGGAGCGTTCCTCTCGTCGTCTGCGACGACGATGAGCACGGAAACGGGTGTGCGGTACTTCCTGTTCCTCATCTTCCCCCTTCCGGCGCGGATCTTGCGTCCCTCTTTAGCGCGCTCGACATCGTATCCGATGCCGATCTTCTCGAAGAGCTCGACGACCTCGGAAGTCGCTTTCAGCTCGGTGACGGCGTCCTCGACCACGATGGGGAAGGAGACGGTGTCGTCGAACTGGTGTCCGCGGGCCTTGACGCACTCGGCGCAGGCGGTGGCGGCCAGGGCAGACTGGCGGGCGATCTTCAGCTCTTTCTTGTTGACCTTCTGAGCCCAAACCCTCTCCGGGCGCGGGGGGTGAGCCCTCCTTCCGGAAACGTTGTTGGGAGACTCGGTGGCCTTCCTTCCGTCGTGGACCCTCTGGACGCGGGCGGTTCCCCTTCCCTTGCCCCAGGTGCTGACGGAGTGCCTCATTCCCGATCCCTCGGCGGGCCCGTAGGGCTGCCTGCTGTTGGCTGCGGCGGCCAGGACTGCCTTCTTGATTATATCGGGCCTGTAAGGTGTCTCGAACGCAGCGGGGACATCCACTGTTCCGGAGACTCCTCCTTTAACAGAATAAACATTGGTCTGTGCCATTTACTCATGCCCCCTGCTTGGACTCTGTCGAGACGTAAGTGACATCGACGGCCTCGGTGTCGGCCTTCTTGGGCATCCTGGTGGCGTCTCTGAACCTGATGAGCCTCTTGGTGGGCCCGGGAACGGATCCGTGAACCAGTACGTAGGTGTTCCTGACCTCGCCGTAGTTGATGAATCCGCCCTTGGGCGTGATCTCGGAACCCTCTGTGCCGACTTTGATGATCTTCTTGTTGAACTCGGTCCTCTGGTGGTATCCCATCTGACCGGATCCGGGTACTGTGGACCTGACGTATCCAGGCCTCTTGGGCCCCAGGTTACCGATTCCGCGGCGGTGCTTGCTGTTCCTGTGGGACAGGAGCTTGACACCCCAGCGCTTGGTGACTCCCTGGAATCCTTTTCCTTTGGTGACGGCGATGACATCGGTCAGCGCGCCCTCGGCCACGAAATCGGTGAATGCGACCTCGGTTCCGAGGATCTGCTTGGCGTAAGCGACCCTCTCCTCGATGGTTCCTCCTCCGATCCTCAGCTCCATGAGGTCCGGGACCTTCTTCGGGACGCCGGAGACCATCTTGGGCTGGGTGTAGGCGAGGATGCGTACATCTTCGATGTCCAGTCCGTCGTACTTGGCGAAAGTCGACTCGTCGTGGTTCTTGGGAACGCTCAGGCGTTTCCCGAGGAGCGGGTCCAGGTCTTTGGCCCAGACTTCTCCGGCGGTCTTCAGACCGAGGATGCTGCTCTCGTAGAACCTGACGGCGGCGACCTTCATGGGAGGAACCTCCACGACGGTCACAGGCACCTGGACTTCCATTCCGGTGGTCGTGCTCTTCGCCCTCTTGTCGACGACGAATGCATGGGTCATCCCGGCCTTGTATCCGGCGAAGCCCTGGATTTTAGGGCTTCCGCTGATCTCGGGCCAGGAGTCAAGCCTGGGCGTCTGAGACTGCGCTCTCTTCCTAGGGCCGTATGCCCTGGATCCTCTCTTAGGACGTCTTCTTTGCGGCATATCTTACACATACCTGCGAGGGTCTCTTCGCTAACCTCGCGCTTTATCAGACGAACGTCTTAATGCTCCGACCGTGGCGCCGAATTCGCCCCGAGAAATCCTGTGGACACGGGGCAGACATGGGTTGCGATTCGCATTGCCCGATGCGTCTGGTCGGACACTATTATGTCCAATCCTAAAGATTGGTATAGGGGTCTTATATTTAAACTTACCCTCGCGTCTATAATTATAGCAGACGCGGGGGCGCAGGTTGTTGAAAGGGTTTCAGGAGAGGGCTCAGAGCTTGCCTTCCTTAGCCTTCTTCTGGGCCCTCTTCATGCGGGCCTTGGCGTCGAACCCCGTGGCGGCCTCCGCGAAGGCATTGAGCTTCCTCTTGCTGTCGAGGATCTCATCGTCGCCCATCCCGCCTTCCTTGTTGACGGTGGCTATGTCGAGCTTGTCCTTGGCGAGGACTCTGACCTCGATCCTGTCGAGGACCCCGTAAGAAGAGACGAGGACATCGCCCTCCTTCTTCACGTTGCCGAATATCTCGGCCATCATCTTCTCGAGGAGATCCCCCTCGATGTTCTTGAACCAACCTTTCTTGATGTCGTATTCCATCGGATCACATCCTGAGCACAAGCTCGTTCTCGAAGTCGCGGTCCAGGTCCGCCGGGGACCCGAGCATGCGCTCCGACTCAACATAATTGCGCCATCTGGCTCTGCACGGGCAATCCACTTCCAGATCCTTCGGGTCCTGCGTGAAGCTGAACTTCTCCACGGCATCCAGGGCCGCCTTGTCGCACACCCCGCAGTTGTGGACTCCCCTCGTCGCTCCTCCGCCGGAAGGCGACGACATGAGGCGGGAATGGACTGTGCCGGACAGCTCTTTGAAAACTTCGATGAGAGACCATATCCACGGAGGCCTGAACTCGCCGCGCTTCCAGAGCCTCTCGACGTATGTGCCCCTCTGCACGTTCAGGGGGTTGATCGAGATCTCGTCCGAGAACTCGTCGGCGAACCTCGCCGACCTCACGGCATCCTCCATCGCCATGGACTCCGTCATGAACGGGGGCTTCAGCAAGAGGTACGTCCTGGCCTTGAGGCCCGCGGCCTTGATCGCCAGCCCCGCGCGCCTGATGTCGTCCGGGGTGAAGCCCTTATGGACCGATGTCTCCAGGACCGCCGGGTCCGAGCTCTCCAGCCCCAAGGCGATCGTGACCGTCTTGGGCAGCTCCGCGAGGACATCCTCCGTGATGAACTCGGGGCGGCTCTCGAAGAGGATCCTCTCGCACCCGGAGAACGCCTGGAAGAACCTGGCCCTCACCGCGGGAGGAACCTCGTTGTCGTCAAGGAAGCTCCCCGAAGTGTAGATCTTCACGAACGGCTCGCCGCGGTGGCGGGCCACCGCTTCGTCCAGCTGCTTGAGGAGGTCGTCCTCGGTGACGCGGCTCAGGGAGGCCTCCCTGTACCCGCACATGGTGCATCCGCCGCTCTTCACCCAGCAGCACCCGTTGGTGCGCAGGATGACGACCATGGCATCGACCTTGCGACCGTCCGACATGTCGGCCTCCTTCCAGAGGGCCTCCAGCTGAGACGGCGATCTCTTGTCCTTCATCGGGTGCCGATGATATCGGACGGATATAACGATTGCCCGCCCCTTCAGCCAGCGTCGCGCCAGCTCGCGCATGCGTGCCCGCGCGCTCCGAACCCTTAACTATCTGATAGCATACGGGAGGAGCAGGGTAAGCCATATGGCAAAGAAAATCATCGTAATCGGCTCTGGAGCGGCAGGCCTTTCAGCCGCGTCCTCTGCCAGGAAAGCAGACCCGAAAGCCGAGATCACGGTCTTCACCGAGGATGAGGACATCGCATACTCCCCCTGCGCCATACCCTGGGCCATCGAAGGCAGGAGCGGGTGGGACCAGATCGTCATGCACGACCCCGAGTACTACGCCAAGGAGCGCGGCATCACCGTCCTGACAAAGACCAAAGTGGAGTCCGTCGACGGGGAAGCCAAGAAGGTCACCGCGGCAGGGAAGGACTACCAGTACGACTCGCTGGTCATCGCCACCGGCGGAAGGGTCTTCGTGCCCCCGATTGAGGGAACCGGCCTGGGCAACGTCTTCACAGTCAGGACCGTCAGGGACGGGAAGGACATCCAGGCCGCTCTGAGGGATGCGAAGAGCGTCGTCATCGGTGGCGCGGGTGTCATCGGCCTCGAGCTCGCCGTGTCCTTCAGGAACATGGGCAAGGATGTCACCGTCATCGAGATGATGGATCAGGTCATCCCCCGCATCGCCGACAAGGACATGGCCGACGAGATCCAGGCGGACCTCGAGGCCAAAGGGATCAGGTTCGTCATGAAGGCCCCGATCCAGAAGGTCAACGGGGAAGGCAAGGTGTCTTCGGTCACCGCCGCCGGCCGGGAGTACCCCTGCGACGTCATGATATTCGCGACGGGGGTCCGCGCCAACCTTGACATCCCCAAGGCCCTCGGGTTCGACGTGGGCCAGCTGGGAGCGCTCATCGCCGCCCCCACCCTCAACCCCTACCGCAGGGGAAGGCTCGTCCCCGACGTGTTCGTCGCAGGGGACCTCGTCCAGTGCGAGTCTGCGGTCATGCCCGGCGCCACCATGAGCCAACTGGGCTCCACCGCCGTCAAGCAGGGGCGCGTGGCGGGCAACAACGCCGCCGGAGGCTCCAAGATGCTCTTCGGCCCCGTGGCCAGCCCATGGGTCAGCCTGATCGGCGACAAGCAGATCGCCGGGGCCGGCCTGTCCACCGGCCTCGCCGCATGGTACGGCCTGGATGTCGCGACCGGGTCCGCTGCGGGACTCACCCGCGCCAGGTACTACCCCGGCGGCCTGGAGCTGAGAGTCAAGGTCATCGCAGACAGGTCCACCCACAGGCTGGTCGGCGCCCAGATCATCGCCGGAGAGGAGGCCACGGGCCGCATCGACTGGCTCACGTCCGCCATCGTCAACGGGATGACCGCCGAGGACTTCCTAGTCCGCTCTGAGAACGCATACTGTCCGCCGACCTCCATGGTGAGGGACGTCGTGCTCTCCGCCGTGGACGACCTCTGCTCCAAGCTGTGATCCGATGCAGTACGAGGAATACAAGGAGCTGTACAACAGCCTGCACTCCCCGGACGACGTGGAGAGGCTGAAAGAGAGGTACGACGCGCGCCTGCTGGACAGCCTGTACACCCAGAAGACCAGCCGCGAGGTGAAGAAGAGGTTCTATCTCGTGAAGCAGAACTCCAAGAAGATGCTGAACGAGTGGAAGAAGGGCAGGAGCATCGTCGAGCTCTCCGAAAAGTACCGCTTCCCCCCGATACTCACTGCCATGTTCCTCTTCCTGGAGAACGGCACCAACAGGAAGACCTTCTGGAACGTCATCAACGACCCCGACATCCTGGAATCCCCCGAGGCCGCGGAAGAAGTGAAAGAGGCCATCGCCAGGGACATAGTCTACTCCCCGGCCGCCAACGAGAGGCAGAAGGCCCGCGGGCTCTGGGGAGAGGACCTGCTCCACCAGTGGCTGGACGGACAGGGCATCACCTACAGAACCGAGAGCGACCTCCGCGGAACGGAGTACACCAAGACCCCGGACAGCCTGCTGGACTGCCCCGTGGAGTACGAGGGGCACACGATCTACTGGGTCGAGAGCAAAGCCTCCTTCGGAGACAACACCGAGTTCAGGTTCAACTCCAGGAAGCAGCTGATACCCTACACGAAGATCTTCGGGCCGGGGCTCGTGGTCTACTGGGTAGGATGCCTGGACGACCTGGATTGCCCGGAAGGCGTGGACGTATGCGACATCTCCGTAATGGAGAAGAAGCTCAGAAGGTACACCGAGGAAGAGCTGAGGGACATCCCTCCCGCGGTGAGATGAACAGGTTCGGCCGTTTTATGAGCCTGGGCCCCGGGCCTCCCCGGGGCATCATGAACCCCTTTCTCGGAGGTTCTCTCCGCGGAGCTCGCCGAGGGTGGCGACCCTGTCCGCATAGGCATCATGCTTGTGGATCGATTCCTCGGAATCGCTCTGAACCGACACCAGCACGTCATCGGGCAGGTCTGCGTACCTCCGGACTATCCTGACGAGGACCTCTCTCACGACATCCTCGACGAAACGGGTGTTCCTATGGGCGTTGATGACCACCTGCCCCTCATCGGGCCTCTTGAGGAGCTCGAATGTGGGGGACGAGAAGGACTCCTGGGCGATGTCGATCAGGTCGTCGGCCTCGATGGAGATGTCCTCGGAAGTGGTCATCTCTATGGTGACGACGTTCCTCTGGTTGTGGGACATGACGGGCATGTCCCCTGTGTAATCCAGCATCTCCGTGACGGTCTGCTGGGCGCAGGGGCATGCGGTCATCCCGACGACCCTGATGCCGATCCTCTTCGTAAGGGGCCCGTCGCGGACGATGTGGCCGCCGGCCATGATGTGGAACATCTCGAAGGTGTCCTTGCCGAGCGGCGTCTTGCTGCTCCTGAAGTACTCGGATGTGATGGAAACGTCGGCAGTCGTGGCATATTCATGGTGGACCAGGAGCTTCTTGCAGATATCGGCGGCCATGTCCTCGATCCCTGTGATCGGGCTCTTGACGCTCGCATCGACGACCTCGTTCAGGACCTCCACGTTCCTCGACATGTGGGATCCTTTCTGCTCTGCGGGAAGATCCACGAAGATGTCGATGGAGCAGTTCAGGGCGTTGTTCAGAGTGCCGTCCAGCCCGCTCCTCTTCACGAGAACGGGCTTGCGCACGCCCTTGACACCGACGCGGGAGAGCTTGTAACTGGCGTTCCCCCTGCCGTATTGCAAGTCGCATTTCAATGCCATGGCATGAGGTATACCAAAATCAACTTAAAGGAGATATAAGTACAACGATTTAGGTAGCAAAGATGTTCTGCGGTGTCGATGAGGCAGGCAGAGGGTCCGTCATGGGCCCGCTGGTCGTCGGTGCGGTCTTCGTCGAAGACGACTCCGCCCTGCGCGAGATAGGCGTGAAGGATTCCAAGAAGCTCACGCCCAAGCAGAGGGAGGCCATGTACGACCGGATCGACGAGGCTGCGAAGTGGACCGTGGCCGTCGCGTCCGCCGCGGACATAGACCTGCGCCGGAAGGAGATGTCCCTCAACGATGTGGAGCTGCATATGTTCGCCGAAGCCGTGTCCGCCCACGAAGCGAAGACCGTGTACGCCGACTGCCCGGATGTCAACGAGCATAAGTTCTCGGCCCGGCTGGGATGCCTCTGCCCCGGTGCGGAGATCATAGCAAAGCATAAAGCGGATGATTCATACCCAGTGGTGTCGGCCGCCTCCATAATGGCGAAGGTCACGAGGGACAGGATGCTGGACGATATCCGCGCCGAGTTCGGGACGAACATCGGGAGCGGCTATCCGAGCGACCATTACACAATGGATTTCATCAAGGAATGGATCGATGCCAACGGGAAGGCCCCGGAGCACGTCAGGTGCTCATGGGAGCCCGTCAGGCAGATGCTGTCCGTTAAAGCGACCAAGAAGCTGACCGATTGGTGATTAAAGTGAGTATGCAAGGCGAGATTCAGGAAGTCATCGACAGGTTCCACCGCAAGATGGAGAAGGATGAGAACCTCAGGAACGAGATAGCGCATCTGGTCAAGACGTTCAACCTGGATCTCGGCGAGGAGAAGTACTGCATCAAGCTCAAGGACTCGCACATCTACTATTTCGAGCCCTCTCTCGACCCGAACCCCGACATCACACTCACCACCACCCCCGAGAACCTCCAAGGGCTCATCGACGGGACCCTCAGGCCCATGCGCGCGTATGTCCTGAGGAAGATCACCGTGAAAGGGAAGATCGACGACCTGATGTTCCTCAAGAAGCTGTTCTGATCACGGCCTATGCCCCGCCGGCATGGCTGGCGGGGGTCGGCTTTTCGCATAAATATTTATACCTCCCCCCGATTAGGCGGAATCATAGCGAGGTGGGGTAGCCAGGATATCCCGTCGGGCTCATAACCCGGAGACCGGTCGTTCAAATCGACCCCTCGCTACCATTCTTCTTTTACATCTCGTGCGGTCTATTCCGTCAGCTTTTATTACATATCATCTATAGGGAGAGCTATGGAAATGATCGAGATAGACGGGTCCCGTGGAGAGGGAGGCGGTCAGATGGTGCGCACAACCGTCGCGATGTCCACGGTCACCGGAGTGCCCGTCCATCTCACGCGCATAAGGGAGAACCGGCCCACCAACGGCCTCTCGCGCCAGCATGTGGCCGCCGTCGAAGCCGTGGCCCAGATGGCCGGATCCCAAGTGGACGGCTGCGAGATCGGCTCCGGGGACCTCTATTTCGTCCCCGGCGACGACCAGGTGTACAACCTCGATGTGAACATCAGCTCGGCAGGCAGCATCAGCCTTGTCCTGCAGGCCATGCTCCTGGCCGCCCGCAACCACACCCAGAAGCTCACGGTCGACATATGCGGAGGCACCAACGTCATGTGGGCGCCCCCCATCGACTACTATCAGACGCTGCTCTTCCCCATGATGAGGCGCATGAGGATCGAAGCCGATGCGAAGATCGTCGAGAGGGGGTTCTACCCTCAGGGCGGCGGCCGCGTCATCGCGTCCCTGAACCCCATCGGGCGCATAGCCCCGATAGTCCAGGAGTCTCTGGGAGACCTCATAGGAGTCAAGGGAGTCTGCTTCTGCCAGCGCCTCTCGGACTGGGTCCCGCAGGAGATGATCAAGAGCTGCAAGGAGGCTCTCGGCCCGCGCTTCGACGTGGACATCGACCTCCAGAGGACCGAAGGGAGCTCCCAGGGAGCCGGACTGGTCCTCGTGGCAGAATACGAGAACGGGATGATCGGGAGCAACGCGCTCTCGTCCAGAGGGCACCCCCCCGACAAGTGCGGGAAGGACGCCGCCAACGACCTCCTGATGGAGATCGACAGCGGGGCCACCATGGATGTCCACACCGCGGACCAGCTCCTGCCCTACATGGCCATGTCCGAGGACGTCAGCAGCTTCTCCGTCTCCCGCATAAGCAAGCACCTCCTCAGCCAGATGGACACTCTGGAATCGTTCCTGGACGTGAAGTTCGGCGTCGAGAGGAAGAACGACCTGTACAGGTTCACGGTCTCCCCGGGGGCGGCGCGATGAGGCCGATGGTCCATGTGAACTGCGCCATGTCCGCGGACGGGAAGATCGCCGGATGCGACCGCGCCCAGGTATCGATATCGTCGGAAGAGGACAAGAGGCGCGCCAAAGAGCTGCGCCGGGACTACGACGCGATCCTGGTCGGCGTGGGGACGGTCATCGCGGACGACCCCCACCTGACCCTCAAGGACCTCGACTACGACACCAACCCCATCCGCATAGTCCTCGACCCCCATGGCAGGACCCCGGACGAGGCGAAGATCCTCGACGAGAGGGCGCCCACCATAATGGTGACCTTGGAAGATTGCGGCCGCGAATGGGACTGCGAGGAGACGATCAGGATCGGGAAGGAGTCCATAGACCTGGAAAGCCTCCTGGAGCTCCTGGCAGAGGACATGGGAATAGAGAACATCCTCGTCGAAGGCGGCGGGAAGACCATCGCATCGTTCTTCAGAGCCGGCCTGGTGAACCGCTACACCGTGTTCGTCGGAGGCCTCGTCATCGGCGGGTCCGATGCGCCGACCCCCTGCGACGGCGACGGATGGGTGAGAGAAGGCGGGCTGAAGCTGATCCTCAAGAATGCGGAGGTCCTAGGCAACGGCGCGCTGCTGACGTTCGTTCCGGAGAAGCGAGGTCAGACCTCTCTCTTCGCAGAGGGCTCGATGACGAACCTGAAGTAGTTGAAGTCGCTCCCGAACACCTCGTGCGAGACGAGCTCGTAAGGCTTCCCGGAGGCATCTTCCATGATCTTGCAGAAGAACCCGACCGCGTAATACCCCAGGGCTGTGGCCGAATCCTCGGTGAACGCCGTGCGGTCCTTGATGATAATGGTCAGGGGCTTCAGGGAGAACACGCTGACGTCTCCGAACTCCATGCGCTTGTAGTAGTCGCGGGCATTGGCGACAGTCTCCTCGAACGTCTTCCCCGTCAGCGATCCGCCCAGCGCCATGGCGTGGATGGAGCCCATGACGGATGCCATCGGCTCCACGGAGAGCCCCATCGCATCGAATCCCAGGAACAGGAAGCGGACGATGCCGTCCCTGAGCTTCAGCGGATCGTCCGCCGAGTTCGTCAGGACGTTCATGGCCATGGTCATGGCATCGTCGGACGGCGGCTTGGAATGCGCCAGCATCACAGACACCAGGGAGTAGATCTTCCTCCTGCTGTCCACGGGGTCGTCATGGTACGATATGAGGCATTCGGAAACCATCTTATCGAGATGGACCGACAAGGTCGATTGCGCCTTCCCGGTTATCCGGGACAGGTCGGTGAGCGACAGATCCTGCTCCGACAGCTCGCGGAGTATCCTGCGACGAACGTCGTTGGACACCTGCACGAGTCCGTTTTTGGTGTAGTACAGCTCGAAGTCTGTCAGAGGGCCGTCATTCAAAGTAATCGCGTGGGAATGACCATCACGTTATTAAAACCTATATCGAGATTGTCCAGATCGACGGCGGTGCATCAGACAAGCGTCTGGCGACATATGTACGGCATATGACGATTGACCGGATGGGGCGGATGTCCGGCAACGCACGGCCGCACAGCGCCCCTTTTATAACGTGGTTCTACATGAGCCGTCCACAGGTGAAAGAATGAAGGCCACCATCGACGGGGTTCAGAAGGATATCCGCGCAGTCTGGTTCGAGGACGGCAAGGTCATGATGATCGACCAGAGGAAGCTGCCTGCAGGCATAGTCATAGTCGGATTCGACGACTACCTGGATGTGGCAGAGGCCATCCGCAACATGACGACAAGGGGCGCCCCTTCGATCGGCGCCACCGCGGCCTACGCCATGTGCATCGCCGCGCTGAAAGGATGCGACCTCGGCAAGGCCGCCAATGACATCAAGGCCGCCAGGCCCACCGCCTACGACCTGTTCTACGCCGTGGACTATATGTCCGCCAAGCTCGCCGGCGGAGAAGATCCGATAAAAGCCGCCGAAGGCTACGCCCAGATGATGGTCGACAAGTGCGCCGCCATCGGCCGCCACGGGGGGAAGCTCATCAAGGACGGCATGAAGCTCATGACCCACTGCAACGCCGGCGCCCTGGCGACAGTCGATGTGGGCACCGCCCTTGCTCCTATGAGAGACGCCCATTCCCGCGGAGTGGGCTTCTTCGTGTACGTGTCCGAGACCCGCCCCAGGCTCCAGGGCATGCAGCTCACCGCATGGGAGCTGAACCAAGAGGGGATCGACCACAGGATAATCCCCGACGGGGCATCCGCGTACTACATGAGCCAAGGCGTCGACATGATCATAACCGGCGCGGACAGGATCGCCTCCAACGGCGACTTCGCCAACAAGATCGGCACCTTCGACAAGGCGATAGCGGCCAAGCACTTCGGCATCCCGTTCTACGTCGCCGCTCCGGCATCCACGTTCAACCTGGACATGGAGAGCGGGAAGGACATCGTCATCGAGCGGAGGTCCGAGGAGGAGGTGACCGAGATGAACGGCGCGCTCATAGCGCCTGCCGGATCCCATGCCCTCAACCCCGCCTTCGACATCACCCCCGCCGAGCTGGTCACCGGCTTCATCACCGAGAAGGGGATACTGAAGCCCGGCGAGATCCACCTGATGAGGGATTGATCCCATGAACGAGAGGTACGCCCGGGAGCAGCTGGCAAGGTTCTGCAAGATGCTCTACGACAGGCAGCTGACGGTCTCGGCCGGAGGGAACATGAGCATGCGCATCAGCGAGCGCGAGGTCATCATCACCCCGTCCGGGAGAAACAAGGGCCTCCTGTCCCCCGAGGACATGGTCAAGCTGTCCATCGACGGAGAGGTGCTCTCCGCCGGGAAGCCGTCCATCGAGCACAGGTTCCACCTCGCGCTCTACAGGATGGAACCCGAGACGGGCGCCATCGTCCACTGCCACCCCCTGAACTGCGTGGCCCTGGCCGTGAAAGGCGCCAAGATGAGATGCAACCTCACCCCGGAAGGGGCCATCCTCCTCGGAGACGTCCCGATGGTCGGCTACTTCACCCCCGGCTCCGATGAGCTGGTGGAAGCCGTCGCGGAGCATGGCCGCGCCAAGGCGATGCTCATGGAGCGCCACGGCGCCCTGACCCAGGGAAGGACCATAGAAGAGGCGTACAACAGGATGGAGGAGCTGGAGTTCCAGGCGAAGCTGCAGCTCATGGCCGGAGATGCCGAGGACCTGCCTGAGGACGAGGTCCGGAAGCTCTCCAGGATGTGATGGCATGACGATACTGGTCACCAAATGGTTCGGCGTCTTCCTCTGCGACGAGAAGTCCGGGAAGGTCGTCGACAAGATGCTGATGCCGAAAGACGCCCCTCTGGTGGCATCCAAGCTGGCAGAGGTCCAGAGGGGAGGCCTTCTGGACGAGGAGAGGGAGCTGGCCGCCAAGGTCGACGGAAAGCTCGCGGTGTCCGACAGGAGGCAGTCTGAGCTGGGGAAGCCCGAGCTGTTCGACTCCTCGAGCATAACGCCGGACAGGTTCGGCTATGACCAGGCGTTCATGCACGAGGTCATGCTGGGCCTCGGGAAACTGAGGACGTCGGAGCCCATCCCCCGCGACAGGAACCTGGTGCAGGCCATCAGGTGCCTGGACGACCAGATAGCCACGATCAACCTCTACAACGAGAGGCTCCACGAGTGGTACGGGATGCACTTCCCCGAGCTGGCCGACTACGCCCGCGACGACAGGTACGCCGAGCTGATCGCCCGCAACGGCGAGAGGGAGGGCGTGATAGAGGAGCTGGGGATCGAGATCGAATCCATCGGTGCGGAAATGGATCCTGCGGACATGGATGCCGTCAGGGACCTGGCCGACACGCTGTCCCGGCTCTACGAGGACAAGGCGCGCACGGAATCCTACATCGAGGGGATAGTCTCCGAGGCGTGCCCCAACATGTGCGCCATGATCAGCGCCCCGCTGGCGGCCAGGATGGTCTCCCTCGCGGGAGGCCTGGAGAGGCTCGCCTCCCTCCCCTCGTCCACCGTGCAGCTGCTGGGAGCCGAGAAGGCCATGTTCAGGAGCCTGAAGTCTGGCAAGAAGGGGCCGAAGCACGGCGTCATCTACCAGCACCCGGACGTCCACCGCGCCCCCTACTGGCAGCGCGGAAAGGTCGCCAGGGCCCTGGCCGGGAAGATATCGATCGCCGCCAAGGTGGACCAGTACCGCGGCGAGTTCATCGGCGACAGGCTGAACGCGGAGTTCGCCGAGAGGGTCGAGGAGATCAAGAGGAAGTGCCCCGACCCGCCCAAGAAGCCGCAGAAGGGCGGAAAGAAGCAGAAGAACAGGGGCAGCGGGCGCAGGCCCAGGGGACGCTGAGCCCCGAAGCGCGACATCGCACTCATGAAAATGATCCGTAGGGCTCTGAACCCAGGCCTGTTACCCAGACCCATGTGGGAGGACTACTCAAGGCTTGAAGAAAGCTGGAGCGACGAGATAATGGTCCTCACGCTGAGGATGATCGATGAAAGGCTGACCGAAGAATGGATAACGGGGGAGGATACGATTGGCAACGGGGATTCCTGTTAACGGCAAGAAGCCGGAGCCCAACCTCTTGAGAATGGCCCTGGAATATGAGGGCAAAGAGCTGACGGAATCGATAATCTCATCGGGATACAGGAAGAGCGTCAGAGCCTACACCAATGACGAGGGCTCTCCGAACCTCCTGTTCTTCGATGACAACCTCAACGCCCTCAGGCAGATGGCGGCCGATCCGGCCATCAGGGGCAAAGTCGCCCTGGCATACATCGACCCTCCCTTCTCGACCGGCGGCCTTTTCGAGTGCAAGGACGGATCCGCCGGCTATCAGGACACGCTCTCGGGCAGCGAGTACATCGAGTTCATCCGCAAGAGGCTGGTGCTGATCCACGAGCTGCTGTCGGACAAAGGCTCCCTGTACGTCCATCTGGATGCCAACATGGTGTTCCATGTCAAAGTGATACTCGACGAGATCTTCGGCTCCGAGAACTTCAGGAACATGATCACGAGGAAGAAATGCAGCAACAAGAACTTCACGAGGAAATCCTACGGGGATGTCTGCGACTACATCCTGTTCTATACCAAGACATCGGATTACGTGTGGAACAGGCCCTATGAGACATGGACGGACGAGAAGATCCTGAAGGAATATCCGTGCGTTGACGGAGACGGGCGGCGGTACAAGAAAGTGGCCGTCCATGCGCCCGGCAAAAGGAACGGAGAGACAGGCAAGGAATGGAAAGGCATGCTGCCTCCCGAAGGGAAGCATTGGCAGTACGTGCCGTCGAAGCTCGACGAGATGGATGCTAGGGGCGAGATCTACTGGTCTCCGACTGGGAACCCGAGGCGGAAAGTGTATCTGGATTCCAGCAAAGGCATCCCCGTGCAGAACATCTGGACAGACTGCCGCGATTCGGTGAACCAGAACGACTACGTCACGGGATATCCGACGGAGAAGAACATCCAGCTGCTCAAGAGGATCGTTAGCGCTTCATCTGACCCGGGAGACATCGTCCTGGACTGCTTCTCCGGCTCGGGCGCGACGCTGGACGCCGCCCAGCAGCTGGGCCGTGTCTGGATAGGCGTCGATCAAGGGGATGAGGCCATCAGATCGACGCTGAAGCGCTTCACTCAGGGACTGGAGAGGTCGGGGAACCACAACGGGCCGATGAAATGCAGGCAGCGGAAGCTGATGCCGGGATCGGACTGCGGGTTCACGGTATTCTGTTCTCCGGATGCGCATGATTCCCTCATGGGGATCCTGTCCGACCTGGGGCTCCAGCCGGCGATGCCGATGACAGCATTCGATGCGGCAGAGAACAGGTGCGGCAAACAGACGTCCTGACCCTGGCCCTGCCCAAAATATATAATCACGCGGGCAATCAGGTAGCTCTGATAGTATGAGGTCTGCAGCACAGTTTGACCTTCGTATCATTCTCTCCCTTGGGGGAGTGAATCTCCGGCCGTGAACCGGGAAATACAGAAAAAGGATAGTGAGACCAATGTGGGAGATGAAAGAGATCAGAGAGCTGAAAGAGGGAAGGTACGTCAACGTCGATGACGAGCCCTGCAAGATCGTCAAGATCACGACCTCCAAGCCCGGAAAGCACGGATCCGCCAAGGCCAACATCGATGCAGTCAGCATCTTCACCGGCGCCAAGAAGTCCATCGTCGGGCCTGTCAGCACCAAAGTGCAGGTTCCCATGATCGACAAGAGGAAGGGACAGGTCCTGTCCATTTCCGGAAACGAGGCGATGATCATGGATCTGGAGACTTTCGAGCAGATCTCGGTCGAAATCAACCCCGATCACGAACAGCCCGTCGAAGAGGGCGGAGAGCTCCTCTACATCGTCGCGATGGGCAGATACAAGATCATGTGAGGTCTGGTAAAACGTCGTACGGTATCGGCTACGCGGGTGCTGAATCGGATTACAACGATGCCGATGCGGTCATCTTCGGGATACCGTACGACCACACCTCCTGCTTCAAAGCGGGAGCCCGGGAGGCCCCGACCGCCATAAGGCGGGCCTCCTATAATTTTGAGGAGATCCATTTCGAGCACGGCCTGAACCAGCCGCGCCTGAACGTCTACGACTACGGGAACTGCGATGACTTCATCCTCCCCGAGGACATGTTCGCCGAAGTGGATTTCGCCGTCGGTCCCGCAATAAGGGACGGAAAGTTCCCCATCTCCATCGGAGGGGAGCATTCCATCAACATCCCGATCATCAGGAACTTCGAGCCCGACGAGATCGCGCTCATCTCCATCGACGCGCACCTGGACTCGAGAGACGAGTACCTCGGGACCCCCAACAGCCACGCATGCGTCACGCGCAGGGCCGCGGAGCACCTGGGCCTCGACAACGTGATCGTGCTGGGCGCCAGGGCCATAGGGGAAGAAGAGCTGGACAGGGACGACCCTGTGCAGTTCATCAGCTCCTATGAGATCATGGACAACGGCATCGCGTGGGCGATCGATAAGGCCTTAGACAGCGTGAAGAACGAGAAGATCTACCTCACCGTCGACATAGACGGGATAGACCCCGCCTTCGCGCCCGGGACAGGCACGCCGGAGCCCTTCGGCCTGATGCCGATGGATGTCAAGAAGGTCATCAACGCAATCGGCGACAGGCTGGCAGGGTTCGATGTCGTTGAGGTCTGCCCTCCGGCAGACCCTGCAGGGATAACCTCGATCCTCGCTGCAAGGTACATCAACGAGGCCGTGGCGGTTCACGCCAAGAATCTCCGGGCTTGAGATCAGCTCGCACCAAGCTCGCCGACATATCTGGCAGCTTCTTCCGAGTAAAGCCTGGAGCGCTCTTCCGCTTTAGCGGCATCCGTGGATTCTGAGTATATCCTGAAGCACTCTTCCGACGTAGACGGCCTCAGCAGCACCCACCCGTCATCGAAGAGCACCTTTATCCCATCGGTAAGATCCACACGGCCGTCCGAAAGCTCCTGCATGAAACGTTCCAATAGCCCTTTCTTGAGCGCATCCGGACAGCTCACTCTGGACTTGACCGTTGTGTACCTGCGCAGCGGAGCAACCTGGTCCTCCAGATGCCCCCTGGCCGCGATGCACTCCAGCATCTTGGCCATGGCCATGCTCGCGTCGCGGCAGCATTGGAAAGCCGGGAAGACCATCCCTCCGTTCTCCTCTCCGCCGAAGACGGCCTTGTTCTCGAATATCTTCCTGACCACCATATGGGAGCCTACGGCCGTGTACTTCACAAGGCCTCCTGCATCCTCGACGGCATCCTGGACTATCCTCGAAGAGCTCACGGGAGTGACGACCTTTCCGGGATGGGCTTTCAGGATGTACCTGGCCATCACGGCGAGGCTGAGGTCCCCGTCGATGAAGCTTCCGTCGGAGCCTATGAACATCGCACGGTCCCCGTCGCTGTCCTGGGCGATCCCCAGGTCGGAGCCGGTCTCGCGGACCATCGTCTTGAGGAGGGACAGATGATCTTCCGTGAGCTCGCTGGATGTCCCCTCCTTCCCGGGCCCGGGATCGGCATCCAATGAGACCACGGACACTCCCAGCTCTTTCAGGATCAGAGGGGCGGTGATGCAGGATGCTCCGTTGAACAGGCATATGCACGCCTTCAGACCGGCCTTCCGGACAGATTCGACATCTATGCATGAAAGTACGCCTTCCACATACTCCGCGGCGGCGCTGCCGTCATGGTACATCTCGCCGAGCTCGGCCCAGTCGTAGGTGGAGATGTCCGTGACGGAGAAGGCCGCCAACGCGGATTCGTCCTCGGACGAGATCTCCACCCCGTCGGGGCCGATGAACTTGAACCCGTTCTGGTCCGAGGGGTTGTGGGAAGCAGTAATCATCACTCCGCCCGTGATGTCCTCATGCGTGCGGACGTAATGCTGCAGGGCGGGCGTAGGGAGCATCCCCAGATCGACGACGTCGCATCCGGAGGCCATCATCCCGGAGGACAGGGCGCTGCGGAGCATGGCCCCGGAGCCGCGGGCGTCCACTGCGACGGCCACGCGCTTGCCGAACGTCACTCCGGCCGCCCTCCCGATCTGGAGGGCCGCCTCTGCAGTCAGGTCGGAGTTGACCTTGCCCCTGATGCCGTTGATTCCGAAGAGGGTCATGCCGGCCTCAGATCCTCTTGGCGTTGTAGAGGATGCTAATAGTCTCGGCGCAGCTCTTGCAGGTGTCGGCGGCCTCCTCGATGGAGTCCAGCATCCTCAGGGTCAGCGTGGTGGCCCTATGGTCCATGTCGCTGGTCAGGACGGCCTTCATTATGGACTCGTACGCCTGGTCGACCCTGCGCTCCTCCGCCTTGATCTCGCGGACGCATTCCATCAGGTCATCAGATCCAGACATCATCGCGTTTATGGCGTTGATCAGCGCGTCCACCTCGGCGCGCAGGTCGGAGACGGTCGACGTAAACGTCTCCAGGACGTGGACGGGCACGGCCACCCCGGTGTCCACGATCAGCTGCAGGTGGATCCCCGCCTGCTTGCACCAGTTGGCGATCCCGTCGGACTTCTTGACGAAATGGAGGAAGTCCTCCCTGTCCTGCGGCCCCAGCTCGCCTATGCTCAGCTGGTTGCACAGCATCTCCTCCAGCCCGTCGGCCTCGTGCTCCAGCACGTAGAGCCTCTGGACGGCCTTCGATGCCGAGGCCTTGTCGCCGGATGCCATGGCCGACATGGCGTTGCCGAGTTCTGTGACGCAGTCGAGGACTGCGACGGCATGCTCGTGCATGCCCTTCTGAAGGACGCTTTCCTTCCTCTTTCCGAACCAACCGATAATGCTCTTCGCATCTTCACTCAAGCTTAATCTCCTCCTCTATCCCTGATTCGGGCCTTCCGAACATGACGATCGCCTTGCGATTGAACTCGAGGCGCACCCGAGAGCCCGGCTCGGGGACCTCTTCGTCTGAATCTATGTTGTACTCCACGCTGTCCCTGCTGACGGCGACCGTGCGGATCCTCCAATATGTTCCCATGAACACCGTGGCGACGACCTCGGCCTCGAGGCCATCCTCCGCCGTGCTGACATGCTCCGGACGGACGGATATGACCACGGGATCCCCGACCTTGAAATCGGTCTTCCCGGCCTTGACCTCCGTCCCCCCTCTCAGGGCGACCTTGGTCTTCCCGGCCTTGGACTTGTCGACCACAGTGCATTCCAGCAGGTTCGTCTCGCCGACGAAGTTGGCGGCGAATATGGACTTGGGGCTCCTGTATATCTCCAGCGGGGTGCCGATCTCGGCGATGGCCCCGTAGCGCATCAGCACTATCCTGTCGGAAACGGACATGGCCTCCTCCTGGTCGTGGGTCACGTGCATGACGGTGATCCCCAGCTTCTTGACGAGTCTGCGGACCTCGTACCTCAGCTCCATGCGGACGCGCGCGTCGAGGGCGGACAGCGGCTCGTCCAGCATCAGCATGCGCGAGCCGGATGCCAGCGCCCTTGCGATGGCCACCTTCTGCTGCTCCCCTCCCGAAAGCTCTTCGGGGATCATCCCGGAGCGGGACAGCATCCCGACGAGCTCCAGGTACTCCGATGACAGCGATTCCATCGCTTCCTTTCCCTGATCCTTGACGCGGGGGCTGTAGGCCACGTTCTCCTTCAGCGTCATGTGAGGGAAGAGCGCGATGTTCTGGAACACGTAGCCGACATCGCGGTCCTCCATGGGGATCCCGGTTACGTCCTTGCCGTCGACGTAGACCTTCCCCTCGGTGGGGGTCCATATGCCGGAGATGACCTTGATCAGGGTGGTCTTCCCGCAGCCGGATGGCCCCAGAATCGTGATGTACTCCCCGTTGTTGATGTCGAGGTTGATGTCCCTGACGGCGTAGAAATCGCCGAACCTCATGGACACATACTCCAGCCTTATGCGACCCATGTCAATCCAACCTCATCTCTTCTTCCAGCCCGCATGGAGGGATGGCGAACACCGAAGCCTTTGAAGGCTGCCATCCGATGCTGACCTCGTCGCCTGCGGCGAAGTCGTCGTATCTCCTGTTAGGTAGCTTCGCAGATATCAAACCGATGCCGCCGACCGCAATCTCGACGGTGACGGTGACCCCTTCGTACAGGACGCGCTCCACGCGGCCCCTGCAGAAGCCTTCCGGCCCCTCCTCTCCGGCCTTGGCAATCCTCGTGAAGCCTATCTTCACTGTCAGCACTGCCTCCTCCCCCTCGGGAAGGCCGGACCCGCGGGCCTCGAACCTGGTGCCGCCGGATGCCTCAAGGACCGTCAGCTCCGGGCCGCTGGACACTATCCTGCCGAGGATGATGTTGGAACGTCCCACGAAGTTCGCGACGAACGGGGTCTCGGGATTCTCGAAGACATCTCTGGGGGTTCCGAACTGGACGATGCGGCCCTTGCGGATGATGGCTATCCTGTCGGCCATCTCGAGGGCCTCGTCCTGGTCGTGGGTGACGTGGATGCATGTCAGCCCCATGTCCTTGGCCATGGACCTGAGCTCCTTCCTCAGGTTGATCCTGAGCCTGGCGTCCAGCGCCCTCAGGGGCTCGTCCAGCAGGAGCACCTTGGAGCCGGAAGCCAGGGCGCGGGCCAGCGCAATGCGCTGCTGCTGCCCCCCGGACAGGTTCCCGGGCTTCCAGTCGGCCTTCTTCTCCAGATGGACCATGTGGAGCATGCTCCTGACGATCTGCTTGGAGCTGTCCTCCGGCCACTTCTTGATCATCGGCGCGAACATGACGTTGTCGTACACGCGGAGATGGGGGAACAGCGCATAGGTCTGGGAGAGCATGGTCGCGTTCCTGGCGTCTATAGGCTCCTCGGTGACATCGCGGCCGTCCATCAGGACCTTCCCGGAATCGGGCATGGTCAGGCCGCAGATCATCCTCATGCACGTGGTCTTCCCCGCCCCGGTGGGGCCGAGGATGCAGACGTACTCCCCGTCGGCGATCTTCAGCGACAGATGGTCGGCGGCCACGGCACCCTCGAACTCCTTGCAGAGGCCCTGCAGCTCTATCTCAGGCATCCTTCTTCGACCTCCCTGTGACCACCCTCAGCGCCAGCATCATGATGAAGCAGATGAGGATGAGGATCATGGAGCATATGGCCGCCTCGGAGTACAGCTCGTCGGAGACGAGCTCCGTGATGTAGATGGGGACGGTCTTCACGTCCGACGTGATGGCGAGCGTGGCGCCGGTCTCCCCCAGGCTCCTGGTGAACGCCAGGATTCCTCCGGCGATGACAGCCGAGTGCACTATGGGGAACAAGACCTTCCTGAACGCCTGGAACGGCTTCGCGCCCAAGGTCATGGCCACCTCCTCGTAAGCGGGGTCCACCTCCTCTATCGCTCCGATGAGGTTCCTGACCACCAGCGGATAGGTGAAGGAGATGTGCCCCAGTATGACCAGCGCCAGGTCCATGGCTCCGTTGAAGCCGAAGCCTCCCCAGAACAGGGCGAGGGAGAATCCCAATGCAGTGGTGGGGATGATCAGCGGGACGTTCACGAGGCCGTCCAGCACGCCGCCCAGATGGGACCCCCTGTGCCTGGCGATGTACATCGCCATCGGGATCCCGAGGATCACATCGGCTATAACGGCCGCTCCGGCCACCAGGAACGACACCCCGATGGAGCTGAGGAGCGTCGCATAGTCGATCTCCGGGATCGGCTCGGTCAGGTACATGAATATGTAGAACGCGGGGAGAAGGACCGCGACCACGAGGAATCCGATGGTCAGCGCATCCTTCAGCTTCGGCAGGGATCCCCTGCTGAGCTTCCTCCCGATGCCGGGCCAGACCTTGGTCACGGGGAACCTGAACCCTTTGATGAGCCTCTTGGCCAGCACAAGTATGGCCAGCGCCAGGACGATCATGATCACCGAGATCAGGATCTGGGCGCCCATCATCTCGTCGGCGGTGTAGATGGATTCGTCGCTCTTCAGCCAGCTGATGAACGACGGCCCTGTGAAGAACGAGGACTCGACACCCATGATGGACAGGGCGATGTACGTCCCTCCGGTCTCGGAAAGGGATCTTGCGAAGCACAGGATGAACCCTGTCGCCAGCCCGGCCCTGAACAGCGGCAGGGTGATCGTGCGGAACGCGGTCCAGCGGGAGGCCCCCAGCGTCATCCCGGCCGTCTCGTAGTTGGGCTCGATCTGCTCCAGGATGGCGGACAGCGAGCGCACCATGTACGGATATGTGAACAGGATGTGCAGGAAGATCATCATCACGTAGGGGGACAGGCTGAGCCCCAGGCCCGGGATCGCGATCCCCTCGGGGCAGGTCCAGAACATCAGCACGGATATCCCCAGCACGGCGGTGGGGAACGCCAGCGGCATATCCAGCAGCGTGTCCAGCCACTTCTTCCCGGCGAAGTCCTTGCGGATCATTATCCACGCCATGGGAAGCCCCACGATCACATCGACGACGGTGACGATGAGGGCGATGCTGAACGAGTTGTAGACGGCCGAGAGGATGATGTCCATGATGCCCTTGTTGGACATCACCTGCTCCACCAGATCCCAGTCCGTGAAGAGCTTGGCGACAACGAATATCGATGGCACCACTATAATGAATATGAATATGGCGCAGGCGCAGGCGAACCACGAGCTGCGGACCTTCCGGCTCCCCGACATCTCGTCCAGTCTATCCATCAGCGACAGCGGAACACCATCCTCGCATCGGGCCTGCAGAAAAGCCTGCGGGGCCCTGATAGTCGTCTTCCGTCTGTCCCTCGGACGAGGTCGCTGGCATCGCCATGAGCATCGGTGGTGATGAGCCAATCTTCTGATAAATAGATGTTGGACGGTCAGCGGACGACATTCCAGGCGGCGACCGCGACTTCTGCGGAATAGCGCGACACTCCGCCCTCGGTCACCGTGGATGCCAGGTCCCTGGCGTACTCCCAGACGTCCGCTCCGGGAGGGCACAGCGCCAGCATGGCGTTCACAAGATCCTCCTCCGGGCACTCGATGTCCGCCGAGAAGCTCTCGAGCCTGACGTCCCTGCCGGAGGCCTTGAGCGCAGCCAGCACCTCCCTGGAATCGGGGAATCCGGGCAGAGGCCGGTCCGATCCGGTGCTGTGCAGGAGGGCCTTCACAAGCTTCCTCCTGTCGCTCCTCGCCGGTATGGCCGCGATGCAGCTCCTTGACGACACCTGCTCCATCCTCAGGAGCGATCCCATGTCGAAGCACAGGCGCGACGGGGAGATCAGGCAGGAATCGTAGCGTCCGCGGGAAACAGCGTAGGAGTTCCAATCCTTCTCCATCATCTCCGCCCTGCATCCGCCTTCGACGGCCGCCTTCGTCATCTCGAGAGACGATTGGCGGATGTCCATGCAGACCATCACCCTGACGTTCCTGGACAGGGCGCGGGCGAACTCCCCCTTCCCCGTGGCGACGGCCATGGCGCAGTCGCTCGGCGAGAGGTAGCCTTCCGAAACGAGGAACGACACGGCCCTGTCGGGTATGAGGCCGTACTCGGATCCTGAGATCATTCCATCTCCTTCGGCTTGGCCTGGGCCTCGATCCATGCCCTGATGTCGGACTTGCGGGTCGACCCTATGCCGAAATGGTCCGAGAACTTCTTCGTGGTCGTGAGCTCCATGGTCTGCCCGGATTTCCTGGCAGAGACGAACCCCATCTCGACGAGCTTGTGCACATCGTCGTAGATCCTGGGGCCGCGGGCCTTGAAGAGCTCGGACTGGAGAACTGGCTGGTTGTAGGCTATGGCGGACAGGGTCCTCATGACCCCGCCGGACATCTCCGCCTTGGCGAACATACCGGTATAGTCGGAGTACTCCGGGCGGAGCATCATCCTGAACTCGTTGCCTGTCTTGGAGATGATTATCGCCGATTCGCGGCCGTCGTACTCGCGCCTCAGATCCATGATCGCCGTGCGCAGGTCCTCCTCGGGTATGCCCGTCTTGGCGGACATGTCCGGAAGGCTGAGCCCCTCGGCGCTGGAGAACAGCGCGGCCTCCACCGCGCACTTGACGTTCACGTCAGATCACCGCTTCGGGGATCCTTCCGCCGGGAGCGGCGTCCTCTATGGTCCCGGATGTCAGCCCGGTTTCGATCTCGAGCATTATCTCTCCGCCGGGAAGGATGTCCTGCCAGACGCGGATCTTGCCGTCCCTGACCAGGTGCAGCACGGAGACGAACACTGTGAGGTTCTCGGAGAGGCTGCCGGTGTAGAGGTCGCGGATGCTGATCTGGCCGGTGCCGAGCCTCTCGATGCGCTTCCAGACCGCCTCGATGTCCTGCTCGTCGTCCTCCTCGTGGGCCTTGTTCTCGAACCTCTTGGGTTCCTTGGCCCTGAGCTCGGCGCGGACCCTCTCCCTCTCCCTCTGGATCTCGATCTCCTTCCTCGCGTCCTCGAAAGCGTCGATGAGCTCGTACATGGTGACCGGACGGGTGGGCTCCCTGCGGTAGGCTTCCCTGAAGGACACTTCGGGGACGTACAGGGGCTCGTCGTCGTAGAAGAACGAGTCGTCCACCTCCTCGAAGACGGGCTCCGGCGGAGGCTCGCTCCTGACCCTGGTGCACTCGGACTGCATCCTCAGGATGCGCCATGCCATCAGCAACAGCTTCCCCGCCACGATCATGTCGAACCTGTCCGAGGAGACCTTGGCCTCGTACATCCTCGCGAACTCCGAGAGGTCGATCTCCCAGGGGTCTATCCCGTTCTCCAGGACCAGGCTGAACACCGCGCGGATCGATTCGTCGACCGGGTCCTGCAGCTTCTCGCCGCTCTCCGCCTTGGAGAGAATGTCCATGTATCCGCCTATGCGCCTGAGCGACTCGCCGTCGTCGGCCAGCGCCCTGTGGAACAGCAGGTGCTGCTCCAGATCCTCCACCCTTGTGTACCCATCCATTTCACTCTGCCTCCTTCTGACGCCTCAGGGCCTCCTCTTCGTAACGGGAGACCTCTGCGAGGTCGGGCTGCATGATGACCTTGCTGATGCCGCTGGGCGGCCTGGTCACTCCGATCAGGTGATCGGCGAGGGTCAGCGTGACCTTCCTAAGCGAGACCTGTATGAACTGGGCCTTGGCAGAGCTCTCCTTCACCCTGCGGGCCACCATCTCGGCGTTTATCGAATCCAGGAACATGTCCACCTCGTCCAGCACATAGAACGGGGAAGGCTGGTATTCCTGTATGGCGAATATGAACGACAGCGCAGTGAGGGACTTCTCCCCTCCGGACAGCGCCTCCAGCCTCAGGAGCTTCCCGTTGCGGGGCTTGGCGTTGATCAGCAGGCCTCCGGAGAACGGGTCCTCCTCGTCCTCCAGCCCCATGAACGCCTCTCCGCCTCCGGAGAGCTGGGCATATATCGCCTTGAAGTTCTCGTTGACGGCATCATAGGACTGCATGAAGAGCCCCTTCTTCTTCGATGTGAGGGACTCCATCAGCGAGCTCAGCTCGGAGATGTGCCTGTTGAGGCTCTCCACCTCGGCGTTGAGCCCGTCCAGGCGGGCCTTGCGCTCGTCGTACTCCTGGATCGCCCTGAGGTTCACGCTGCCCAGGGAGGCCATGATGCCCTCCTGGGCCCTGATCGTGCGGCGGATCTCCTCCTCGGAGGGGATCGGCTGCCTGACCTCGAACCCGATCTCGGCCGCCTCCGCCTTCAGCTGCTCCACTGCCTCCGCTGCCTGGATGGCCTGGGCCCTGAACGACTCCGAGGTGGCTGAGGCGTTCTCTATGTCCTTGGAGAGCTCTCTTATCTGGGAGTCGAAGCCGTACTTGTCTGCGACCAGCGCGTCCTTGCGGTTGCGGAGGCCGGTTATCCCGCCCTCCATCTCGGACTCTATGGACCTGAGCGCCTCCAGGTCGATCTTCGCACGCTCCAGCAGGGCCTCGTTCTCCGAGATGGTGGCTTCGTCGGAGGCTATCGCCCTCTCGACGGAGTCCAGCTGTATCTGGAGCGACTCGTTCTGCTTCCCGTATCCGGCGATCTCGGTGTCGATCCCGCCGATCTGCAGGGAGATGTCTGAGACAGCGCCCTTGAGCTTGAATATCCTGTCCCTGACGGCCTGTATCCTGGCCTGGAGGTCCGCGGGGGCGATCTCGGCCATCCTGGCCTTTATCCTGTTGCGGCCATCCGTGAGCTCGGTCATGCGCTGGGAGATCTGGCCGAAGGACGTCCTGGCCGAGTCCAGCTCGGAGTCGGCCTCCTTTATCCTCTCGCCGGCCGCGGACAGCTCCTTGGAAGCGGCGGCGCGGGACTTCTCCAGCTCGGCCACGCGGCCCTTGAGCTGGGCCATCTGCTCTCTCTGCTCCATGCCGGAGGACGCGCTGCGCCTCATCTCGTCGTCTATGGAGCGGATCTCGTCCCTGACCTGCCTGAGCTTGTACCTGACGTCGTCCAGGGCCTCGCCGGCCTTCCTGAGCCTCTCGCCGGTCTCCGCCAGCTTGTCCTCGGAGGCGGCTCCGAACTTCAGCATATTCTGCCCGATGTTCCCGCCCACCATGGCCCCGGACGCCTCTATCAGCTCTCCTGACTTGGTGACGATCCTTATCCCGCCCATGATGCGCCTGGCCACGTCCATGTCCCTGACGACCAGGGTGTCCCCGAACACGTACCAGAAAGCGTTGTAGTACTTGCTGTCGAAATCGATCAGGTCTATGGCGTATCCCTCGGAGTCCTTGACGCTCATGATGGCCTTGGCCCTGGGCTTCCCGCCCATCATCTTGGTCAGCGGGAGGAACGTCACCCTGCCGAGCTTCTCCCTCTTGAGGTACGATATCGCGTCCGCGGCGACCTGGTCGTCGTCCACGACCACAGCGGTCATCTTCCCGCCTGCGGCCACGGACAGTGCAGTCTCGTATCCGGGCTCGACGGATGCCAGCTCCTGGATGGTGCCATGGATGCCGTGCATCTCGCCGCGGTTCCTCAGCGCCAGTATGGCGTCCACGGCGGCGCTCCCGCGGTTCACGCGCTCGGATACTTTCTTCTCGGCCTGGAGGGCGTTGTACTCCCCGTCGATGCGCTTGTACGCCGCGTTGAGCTCGGCCTCCTGCTTCTCCAGCTCGGCCTCCCTGCGCTTGGCCTCCAGGATCCTGTTCCCGAAGTCCTCGGTGCTGGGCCCGGCCTCGGCCTTCAGCTGGTCGATGCTCCATTTCGCATCTTTGACCTCGAAGTCTATGTTCTGAATCTTCTCGTTGAGCACGGCGAAGGACGAATGTGCCTCTTCGGAGGCCATCTCCGCCTTGGCCAGCCTCCCCTGGGCCTCCCTCAGCTCTCCGGAGCATCCGTCGAAGTCGGCCTCGGCCTTGACGAGCTGCTCCTGCAGCGCCCTGCTCTCCTCGCCGGTGCCGGCGATGGACTCCGAGATGTCGGACTCTTCCTTGGATGCCTTCTCCAACTCGGAATTGGACGACTCCAGCTTGTCGGTGAGGGTCTGCCTGTCCTGCCTGAGGCTGTTGACCTCGGCGTTGTTGCGGGCCATCGACTCCTCGAAGCTCTCTTTGAAGGATCTCTGCTCCTCCATGTCGGCCTCGGCAGACTCCTTGCGGTCCTTCTTGGTGGCGAGGTCGATCTTGGCCTGCTCTATCTTCGACTTGAGCTCCCTGTACTCGGGCCCTATCTTAGAGGCGATCTCCTCCTCCACGGCCTTGATGTCCATCTCCGTGCCGGCCCTGCGGGCCTCGAGCTCCGTGCGGGACTGCTTGTCCTGCTCTATCTTCTCCGTGACGTGCTCCACCTGGCGCTGGACGGACTCCATCTTGGACTGTTCGATCTGCAGCCTCCTGTGGGTGTACTGGGCCTTGGCCATGTCCAGGGCGCTCTGCGCCTCGATGTAGGCTTCGGCATCCTTCCTGTCGCGGGCGAGCCTCTCCACCTGATGGGAGAGCTCTTCGACGATGATGCCGATCCTGTCCAGGTTGACCTCGGCCTCCTGCCTCTCGCTGCGGGCGCGGTCGATGTCCGCGTCGAAGCTTGCGATCCCGGAGATGGCGTCGATGATGCGCCTCCTCTCCATCGATCCCATCTGGACGATGCGGGTGACGTCTCCCTGCTGGACGAGGTTGTATCCGTCCGCGCTTATCCTGGCCTTGGTCAGAAGGGTGTCGAACTCGGACATGGTGGACTTGCGGTCGTTGACGAAGAAATAGGAGCTGTAATCGGTGCCGCTGTCTGAAAGCTTGACATAGCGGGTGAGCCGCACGACATCGTCGTCCCAGGGCATTATGCGGTCGGTGTTGTCGAAGACCAGGGACACCCTTGTGAAGGATGCCTTGCCCTTGCCCTTTCCGCCATCGAATATGAGGTCGGTGAGCTTCCCGGCGCGGACCGCCTTGGAGCTCTTGGGCCCCAGGACGAAAAGTATCGCGTCGGTGATGTTCGATTTGCCGGATCCGTTCGGACCAGTGACCGCTGTGTACCCCTCCATGAGGGGGACGACGAGCTTGCCGCCGAAGGATTTGAAATTCTCCATCTCGACTGCTTTCAAATACAACCTTTGCACCCCGTTCGACGCAGATCCCGTTCCGCGTCTGCAGATATGCTTCCGGATGCACGTCCGCTTCCCTTCGCGCGGGCGCGCGCACATCTGTATACTGGATGTTGCGCGCGATATTTAAATAGTCTGATAGCGGCAACTGACCCAGGCTTGTAAATCCACTTTGCTCGGGGACTCACTGGATTTATAATCGTGAAGTGCCCCGCGATAAGATTGTGATCGGCTTTAGCCGCATGGCGGAAGATGACTGGAGACTGTCAAGTACGGTTCTCAGAGGAGGGCTCCCATGATGGAGAGCCCTTACTCGACCCAGGCAAGGTTGAGAACATCACACAACCGCGCTGTTACAGCGATGATATGAAGATTCCTCTGACCGCAATCTGGACCTTTAGACGCCAGCCCTGAAAAGCCACAGATCGGCATGTGTCGCCTCCAGAGCAATAGATTGTAAAAGCAACACAACAAGTATATTTTATGACTGAAAACAACTTACCTGGTACCATTATTTAGGTATAACATATCTCGCAACTATGACAACAGCTGCGTTCTCGGTCAGAATGGATCAAGAACTGAAGGATGATTTTGAAAAAATGGTCAATTAACGATTTCCGAAGTCATTGCACTTTAG
>CAVHMZ010000091.1:14186-20788 GCA_963637225.1 Segatella hominis | reverse complement strand
GTATTGCGATTCAGCAACCGTAAATGCCCGCACCCGTACCAGATTTGAAAGAACTCAGAAATGTGCGCACTCATTTAGTGGCGACAGTCCATTTTCCGTATCTCTTGCCACCTTCTCTGCAAATAATGCCCGCATCGACCAAACTCGATATATTCGTCCTGACAGTTCTCTCAGAAAGGCCTGTTAACTCTGCGATTCTCTTCTGAGTCATAGACGGATTTGAGATGATGCATTTGATGATCAGCTTCTGATTCTCCGTAAGCACGAACTCCGCATATGACGGTTCAGCTTGGGACACAGATGATACCACGACAGCCAAACCCTCGCGCTCAAGGATGAACTCCGGGGGAGGATTGCCGTTGACGGCGCAGGACTCTACAACTCTCTGAATCCCCTGGGCCCAGTTCTCCACATACCCTGCATCATGGAACACATCGGCAAGTGTCTGATTGCGCGGAATAGACTTATGCCTGCCCATCAATGTCTCAACCGTCCAGCCGTCGGGAAGACCTCCGAACCCGAATATCTCAATCTTGTCCGGATGCACATAAACTGAAACGGGCTCCTTCAAACGATAGTCCATGTGAACGACGGCATTGACGATCAGCTCCCTGATGCCGTCTCTCGGATACAGGTTGATGATCTTACGAAACGCCCCTTCATACACGAACATAGGCGGAGCGTATTTGTCGAACAGAATCTCCACGGCAAGATCCGGAATCTGAATCAATGGGGCATCAAGTATATCCTCTCTCCTGAGGATGCCATTCTGGTCGAACTGCCCTATCTTCAAGAACGCCCCGCGATTGATCTTGCGCGGATGGGCAGAGAACAGGAGCGCGGCCGCGATCGTGACGGTCCCGTCGTTACATATCAGCCCATAACGATCGAGCATTGCTCCGATGTCGGAAGAATCGACTTCATTGGGAATCCTGTTTACTTCCTTGCCCATGCTGACAAAGCGTTCTATGGCCTCGGCAGACAGAGAATCCGGAAGCATTCCGCTTGATTCGTCCATCCAAAAGATCCCGCGTTCATCTGCGATGATGTCCTTCAGCTCCTCATGCCTGATGAGATGGGTCGTGTTCCCCACACGCTTGTAGAATTGGCCGTTGTAGTCGATCTTGTTCCTTCCTTTGGTGACGTCTATCACAATGCACGTGACGCCATCGAAGACCTCGGTGCGAACGACTGCAGAAATCCCCAGGACGTTCTGGATCGAGTCGGATATCGTCTTCAGAGTTCCCTTGATGTCCCCGACTCCGATGAATTCGCCGTTGTCGCGACGCCCGATGATGAACCTTCCGCCCGCTGTGTTGTAGAACGCGCTGACGGTCTTGAGATATTCGGGCTTCCAGATCTCCTTCCACTCTTCATCGATATCTTCCATGGCCACGATTCCAGAACAGCGCACGGATTGATAAACCCGACGAGCGCCTCTGCTCGCCGTCAACAAGACCGCATCAGAAATGGCCCAGGTGCATGACGCTAGAACAGGATCGGCGATGGCCATCAACACGTATATCATCCATCTCCGCCGATTCCCCGTCCATGTCGGATAACATCGTCCTCAATCCAGCCTGCAACTGCCCCAAGGAGGAGTGCCCCCGCCACGGGAACTGCATGGAATGCGTGGAGTTCCACAAGGCCAACAGCGACAAGATCCCGTTCTGCCTCAGGTTCATGGTCGAGAAGCACCGATCGGTGCAAACGTAGACATATGGCCGTCCCGTTGACTTGCCATGGACCTCACAAGAGAGGAAGAGGCAATCCTTAACGGAGAGGAAGGCGAGGGCAGGCAGAAGGCCATGGAGCTGGTCACGGCCCTCGGCAAGATCTACGGTGCGGAAGACCTCATAGACATCACATCCGCCCATCTCTCGGGCGCTTCGTACAAGACCATCGGAGACGGGGGCCTGAAGTACCTCGAGGACATGGCCGCCGGCGGCGCGAAGGTGTCCGTCCCGTCCACGCTGAACCCTGTCGGGATGGACCGCGGGCGCTGGAAGGAGATGCACATCAGCGAGAGCTTCGCCGAGAAGCAGCTCAGGATCATAGACCTCTACGGCATGATGGGGATCAGGACCACATGCTCCTGCACCCCGTACATCGGGCCCAACGTGCCGTCCCTGGGCGACCACGTGGCCTGGGCCGAATCGTCCGCGCTGTCGTTCGTCAACTCTTTCATCGGCGCCAGAACCAACAGGGAAGGCGGCCCCGGCGCTCTGGCCGCGGCCATCTTAGGGAAGACCGCCAACTACGGGCTCCATCTGGACGAGAACCGCAGGCCCACAGTGGTCATCGACGCCGACATAGACGGCTCTGTGTTCTCATACTCGCTACTGGGCCAGGCGGTCGGGATGGCAATCGGCTCCGGAGTGCCGTACTTCAAAGGGATCTCTCCGGGCGTGGAAGAGGCCAAGACGCTCTGCGCGGCCATGGCCGCTTCAGGCTCTGTGGCGCTGTGGCACGCGGAAGGCGCGACGCCAGAGGCTGGAAGCTACGACACGTCCGGGCTGGAGACCATCCATATCGGGAAGAAGGAGCTGGACGCCGCCTACGGCAAGCTGAACAGGGCCGACGACGTCCAGCTCATCGCGATCGGATGCCCCCACCTCACCGAGAAGGAGATGCACCAGATCGCCGCGTTCCTCAAGGGGAAGGAGAAGGTGAACAAGGACATCGAGATATGGTTCTGCACTTCCGCCGAGGTCAGGGACAAGTGCCCCGAGGACGTCGCCGTGATGGAGAGGTTCGGGCCAGTCCTTGCAGACACTTGCATGGTCGTAGCCCCGATAGAGGGGACGTTCCAGCGCACCGGGACCAACTCCGCCAAAGCGGGGAACTACCTCCCGACGCTGTGCTCCCAGAAGGCCATGTGCAGGGACATACCCGCGCTGATGGAGCTGGTATTGTGAAGTTCGAAGGGCGCAGCATATCCCCCGGGAAAGCGAGGGGAGAGGTCGTCAAGCTGGACGAGCCCCTGAGCTTCCTGGGAGGCGTCGACGGCTCCACCGGGGACATCAGGGTAGGGAACGGAGGGAACGTCGCAGAGAAGATACTCGTGTTCCCCAAAGGGAAGGGCAGCACCGTGGGATCGTTCGTCATGTACGACCTGATGGTCCACGGCGCGGCCCCCGCGGCTGTCGTCAACGAGTCCGCCGAGACCATAGTGGCCACCGGCGCCGTGATATCGTCCATCCCCATGGTGGACAAGGTCCCTTCCATCGACGCGTTCGTGAACGGAGATATCGCGGAAGTGGATGCCGATGCGGGCACCGTGGCCATAGAAGGCGTCGAGATGGCTTGCGCCGTGTCGTCCGCTGTCGTCGCCGGCAAGGGCGTCCTGATGCTCAAGCGCCCCGCCGCGAGCAGGTCGTTCCCCGGCAAGTGGTCTCTCGTGACCGGCAAGATCGAGTCCGGAGAGTCTCCGGAAGATGCCGCCCGCAGGGAGATCCTCGAAGAGACGGAGCTGAAGACCGGAAAGCCTTCGGCCTCGCTCGATCCGATCTACGTCAGAGAAGGCGAAAAGCTCTGGAAGGTCTATCCCTTCAGGTTCGATCTCGGCGATGCCGAGCCTGTCCTGAACCATGAGAACGAGGCCTTCCGCTGGTCTGCTCCTCGGGACGTGTCCTGCGAGGACACCGTGGACGGGACCGTGAAGATCCTCAAAGGGCTCGGCCTCAGGGATTGAAACCGTTCAAAGGCTGCTCCGGCACCCCGGATGTTGCCGGACAGCCATATTCCTCCGAACCGCGGATCGGCTCAGCGGTCGCCGAGCAGCTCCGACGGATCGGTGTAAGGACAGGAGTACCTGTTCTTCCCGGCGGTCTTGCTCTTGAACTCGATGGCCTGCCTGGGGCACCTGTTGATGCAGGACAGGCACTGTATGCAGTTCCCGGCCCAGACGGGCTTCCCGCCTTCCATCCTTATGCATTCCGTCGGGCAGTACTTGACGCACTGGCCGCAACCGTCGCAGGAATCGGTGGTATGGAAACCGGGACAGTCGATGAAAAACTTGTAGAACAGGGGGCTGATAACGTATGTCTTCAAGATACCGTACCTCGGTGATGTGTCGAACTTCTCGCCCATCGATATGAAATGCGCCAGCTCTCTGACCTTGGGCACGATGCCGCGGATCATGGTCTTGGAATCCTCCTCGGAAGGGGGGTTGGCCATGATGAGGTAGTTGTCCGGCATGACGATGTCCGCATCGCCCATAAAGACCATGCCTTTGGACTTGCAGAGGTTCTCCACGTATTTTCCGTTGAACCCGGAGTCCATCCCGCAGGTCATGACGAAATACATCATGTCGCTGCCCCTGAACCTGGTCTCCTTGATGAACTCCTCCACGTAATGGGGGATCTTCCAGGCGTAGATCGGGGATACGATCACATACGGGCCGTTGGAGGATACGGAATCGATGCCGTTCTGCCTCATCTCCGCGATGGATCCTATGCCGTCGCCGGTCAGCTCCTGGAGCATACGCGCCACGAGAAGGCTGTTTCCGGTTCCGCTGAAGTATAGGATCATAGCTCCTCCTCCTTTGAAGGATATAAAAATTAATCTATCCAAGCTGCGAGCGTGCCTGAAGCTTCCCTGCCGGATGCCGGCAGGGAAGCGTGTTTGCCGGCGATGCGTCACTCGATCGGCGTCAGGCCGATGACGATCTCCTTCCCCGTGACGTCCCAGGACTTGACCTCGGCGCCTTCGGGAGAACCGGTGAACTCCAGGGACTTCGCCCTGACCTCTCCGGAGATGTAATCCTTCCATGTGGCGAAGAGCTCCATCAGCCTGGGCTCGGCGGAGACTTGGCAGGAGACGTACTGCTCGACGTTGAGCTTCATGTCCTTGCGCATCTGCTGGATCCTCCTGATGAGCTCCCTGGCGTAGCCCTCGGCCTCGATCTCGGGGGTGACGGAGAAGTCGATGAACATCGTCCCTTCGGCGAACTCCGCGGGCCCCATCTCGGACGACGGGATCTCGTCCTTGCCGAGGTAAACGACCTTCTTGACGTTCGCCTGGTCGGTGAGGACGGAGTCGAACCTCTTCACCGCCGAGTTCACGGACTGGTCGTTCCCGCGGATGAACACCTGGAGCAGGGGCCACCTGAGCTTGGAGCCCATCTTGGCCCTCTCGGCCGCGACGATGTCCACGATCCCGCGGACCAGGGACATGCTGTGCTCCACGTCTTCGTCTATGAGGGACTCGTCGCAGACGGGCCAGTCCTCCATGTGGACGGTGAGCTTCTTGCCGCCCATGTGCTGGTAAACCTCCTCCGCGATGTGCGGGGCCACCGGGGCCAGCACCAGGGCGGTCTTCATTATGGCGTAGTATAGGGTGAAGTAGGACGCGATCTTGTCCTTGGCCATGCCGCCGTCCTCGGACCAGGAGCGGTCCCTGACGAGGCAGACGTACCATCTGGAGAGGTCCTCCATGATGTAGTCCTCCAGCATCCTGGCCAGCTTGTGGAGCTCCCTGCTCTCCAGGTGCTCCGTGGCGGACGCGACCATCCTCTCGGTCCGGGATATCATCCAGCGGTCCTCGTCCCTCAGGTAGGGGGAGACCTCGGACATCGGATGGGCATCGGGATCGTAGCCGTCGATGATCATGTAAGTGGACGCGAAGTTGACCACGTTCCAGTAGGTGTTCAGCACCTTCCTGGCGTTCTTGGGGCCTTCCTTCTGGAAAGCCGTGTCCTCCCAGGGCGCGTTGCTCTTGATGAGATAGTACCTCATGGAATCAGCGCCCACCTGGTCGATGATCTCCAGCGGCTCGATGACGTTGCCCTTGGACTTGGACATCTTCTGCCCCTTGGGGTCCAGCACCCATCCGTGCATCATGACCTCGTCGTAAGGGGCGCGGTCGAAGGATATCACTCCGGCTCCGAGCTGCGAATAGAACCATCCGCGGGTCTGGTCGTGCGCCTCGACGATGAACTTCGGAGGCCACCACTTGTCGAACTCTTCCTTCTTGTGAGGATACCCGAGTGCAGCCCAGGCGGCCACTCCGGAGTCGAACCAGACATCCAGGACATCGGGCACCCTGTGCATGGTCTTGCCGCATCCGGGGCATGCGAAAGTGACCTTGTCGATCCAGGGGCGGTGGGTGTCCATGCCCTCGGTGTAGCCCTGTCCGGCCTTCAGCTCCTCGTACTGCCCGACGACCTTCTTCTCGCCGCACTCGCACTCCCAGACGGGCATGGGGATCCCCCAGTACCTCTGCCTGGAGATGCACCATTCTCTGGCGCCCTCGACCCAGTTCCTCTCCCTGGACTCTCCGGCCCAGTCGGGAACCCACTTGACGCGGTCGATCTCGGACAGCATCTGGCCCTTCACCCGGGGAACGTCCACGAACCACTGCCTTGTGTTCCTGTAGATGATCGGGGACTTGCACCTCCAGCAATGCCCGTACCTGTGCTTGATCTTGCTGGTGTTGAAGAGTTTGCCCTTCTCGTCGAGCATCTTGACTATGTCCTCGTTGACGGTCTTGACCTTCTTTCCCGCCATCTCGGGGAACTCGTCGGTGTACCTTCCGCTCTCTGCGACGGGGCAGAAAGCCTCGATCCCGTACCTCTTCCCGGTCTCGTAGTCGTCCGGACC
>CAVHMZ010000091.1:1928-14176 GCA_963637225.1 Segatella hominis | reverse complement strand
GTATGCACGAGCCCGGTGTTGTCGTTCTCGACGTAATCGGCAAGGAGGACCCTGAACGTCCACTCGCTCTTAGGGACGGCGGACAGCTCGAAAGGCGGGACGTATGCCGTGCCTTCCAGGTCCTTCCCTTTCATCCTCTCGGTCACTTCGAACGATTCGTATCCGCCCTTCTGCATGACGTAGTCGGCTTGGGACTCCAGGATGATCACCGTCTCCTCGCCCTTGGCGCCGGACATCTTCACCTTGGCGTAGTCCATGTCAGGATGGACGGCCACGGCCATGTTGGACGGCAGGGTCCAAGGGGTGGTAGTCCATATGAGCAGAGAGCCCTCCCCGTCTTTCAGAGGGAACCTGACCATGACGGACGGGTCCGTCTCATCCCAGTACTCGATCTCCGCCTCGGCGAGGGCTGTCTCGCACCTGGGGCACCAGGTGACGACCCTGCTGGAGGCCCTGAGCAGGCCCTTCTCGTAAGCTTTCTGGAGCGTCCACCATGCGGACTCCAGGTAATCCAGCTTGAGCGTCTGGTAGGGGTGGTCCCAATCCATCCACACCCCGAGCTGCTTGAACTGCTCGGTCATGCTGGCGTGCAGGCCCCTGGCGAAGTCCTGGCAGGTGGAGACGAACTTGTCTATCCCCATCTCCTCTATGTCCTTCTTGGAGTGGACGCCGATGTTCTTCTCGACCTTGACCTCGATGGGGAGCCCGTGCATATCGAATCCGGGCTGGTCGCGCACGTTGAGCCCGTTCATCCTCCAGTAGCGGATGAAGATGTCCTTGACGGTCTTGTTCATGGCCGTGCCCAGGTGGATCGCCCCCGTGGTGTACGGCGGGCCGTCGACGAAGTAGAAGCTCTCGCCGCCGGCGCGGTACTCCTTCGTCTTCTCGTAGGCATCTGTTTCTTTCCAGTAGTTCCGGACATCCTTCTCGATGTCCTTTGCGTTATAATTGGCGCGGATCTGCTTTATCATCGCATTCCCTCGTATCCCGGGAGTTCTCTTTTCCCGGGCGGTCGTGACCGCTATCCGCGCCTATGTTAAATAGATATATGGCGGGCAGAGCTCGAGGCCTGCCGATCAGATATAAGATCGCCTGGTTGGCCAGGTTCATCCCGAAAACCGCGGGCACCGTCGGAAGCGACCCCAATACGCTCTTCCCGTGCTCGTCCCTCTCCGACGGCACGGCCACAGGGGGCTTCTCCGAATAGACGCAGGTTATGTTGGAGGTGTCCGCATCCTTCAGCGCCTTCCTCACGCTGGCCGCCAATGGGCACGTGCGGGTCTTTCTGAGAGGCGCCACCCTGACGGCCAGAGTATCGGTGTGCAGCGCCGCCCCCATGGAAGAGAACGTGGGGATCCGCATCTCCGATGCCCTGCGGAGAAGCTCGGTCTTGCAGCGGACCGTGTCGATGGCATCCACCAGTATGTCGAAATCGCCATCCAGGATCTCGTCCAGGGTCTCGGAGCTCACATGGAGCATCTTCGCCGAGATGTCGATGCTCGGATTGATCGAGCGGGCCCTCTCGCATGCCACTTCGGCCTTCGGCCTTCCGACAGTGGCCGTGGTGGCGAGGATCTGGCGGTTCAGGTTGCTCTCGCTGAAGACATCTCCGTCGACGACCCTTATGCGGCCGACTCCGGCGCGCACCAGGCCCTCCAGGGCATAGCCTCCGACCGCACCGCATCCGCAGACGATGGCGGATGCGCTCCTGAGCCTCTCGACTCCCTCTTCGCCTATCAGCAGCTCGGTCCTCTGCGCCATCCCGGCCATCTAGCAACCTCAAAGCGTTACCGCGCACGGTCGATAATAGCTCTTCCGTCGGGACCCCCATAATCGAGGCCACCCTGTTCGCGAAACAGCGCATCCCCTCGAACCTCGGGGCGAAGGGAGCGTCCGATTCCAGCAGGAGCCTGTCCTTCGGTATGGACGACAGCAGCCTCGACACCCTCTCCTCGGACCTGGCGAGGATCCGCGGGTTCACGGACAGGTAAGCCCCTTCGCGGACCAGGGGACGGGCATAGCTCTCGTTGGAGAATGCGTGCATGACGAATGCGATGCCGCGTCCGCAGATCGCATCCAAGACGTCCTTCTCGGCGCCGACGCAGTGTATGTTGGCGATCCTGCCGAGATCTTCGCACATGTCCAGTTGATCAAGGAGAACGGCTGCCTGGACATCGTAGGGCGACCTGAGGCACTTGGCATCCAGCCCGATCTCCCCGATGCCCGCCGAAGGATCCGCTTCCAGGATGCCGCGGAGCCTGTCCGAGAGCTCCGGCGACCATTCTTCGGTGGCCCAGGGATGGATTCCGTAGAACCTCGCGATGCCCGGACGGTCTAGCGCGGATATCCTGTCCCAGTCCGACGGGCCTGCGGAGCAGCAGAAAGCCGGCGATACAGAATCCAGATCGGGATAGCATCCTGCAGGGATGCTGTCTGCGAGATGGACGTGGGCATCCGCCATCTTGACTGTGTTCGGCCCTTCCATGCCTGCTCATGGCCGGACAGGGCTTTATCGCTTTCCGGAGCGGCTTATGCCCTCATGCCAATGTATTTCTACAAAACGAGGGATGGAGAACCAGAGGCTTATCATGAGCAACATATGGCATGACATGGACCCTGAGAAGGTCAAATCGGACGATTTCATGGTCGTCATCGAGATCACCAAGGGCAGCAAGACCAAGTACGAGCTTGACAAGGAGACCGGGATGCTCAAGCTGGACAGGATCCTCTACACCTCCACCCAGTACCCCGCCAACTACGGGTTCATCCCCAAGACCTACGCCGACGACGGAGACCCTCTCGACGCCCTCGTCATCTGCTCGGAGCCCATCCTGCCCATGACCCTCGTCCAGTGCTACCCCATCGGAGCCATCAAGATGGTCGACGGAGGAGACAACGACGAGAAGATCATCGCCATCCCCTACAAGGACCCCGTGTACAACAGCATCAAGGACATCTCCGAGATCCCCAAGCACGTCATCGACGAGATGTGCCACTTCTTCACCGTCTACAAGGCCCTGGAGCACAAGACCACCGAGGTCAACGGCACTGTGAATGCTGCAGAATCGAAGAAGATCGTCGAATACACCATCGACAAGTACAAGAAGAAATTCAACTGAACGATTTCCAGGCCCCGCAAGGGGCCTTCCCCCATAGTTTTCGCAAAGGAGTTCAGAGCATGAGCGGCATGGTCGTTTACGAGCGCGGGGGCTGCGCCTGCAGCTGCGGCGACAGGAAGAGGTTCGAGGAGTCGCTCGGACGCCTCGCCTCCGCAGGGATATCCGTCGAGAGAGTCGCTTGCGGGTCGATAGACGACATCCCTCCGGGAGAGGCCTATGACGAGGTCTCCGAGAATGGCATGGACGCCCTTCCAGTGTGCACCTTCGACGGAGTGGTCATCTCATCCGGATCCTATCCTTCGGACCAGGACTTAGCAGACTTCCTGGACGTCCCCGACGGTGTGCTGAGCGTCGACAGGCAGAAGCCCCCGTCCATGGCCAACGACCTGCCTCCGTCCTGCTGCTGCGGCAGCAAGACCCGCTGACCTGGAAAGAGCCTATAACCTCGGATGCGTTCTCCGCGGGCATGAGGATAACGATCCGCGGAACGGTGCAGGGCGTGGGCTTCAGGCCGGCCGTGTACCGCGCCGCGATGGCCTGCGGAGCGTCGGGCACCGTGAGGAACGATGGCTCCTGCGTGGTCATCGACACAGACCTCGGCGACGAGCTGATGTCGGAGCTCTGTTCATCCCTCCCGCCTCTGGCGAAGATAGACTCTGTCGAGAGAGATGACATGCCTTACGCCGGAGGCGAAGGGTTCTCCATCATCGGATCCTCAGGCACAGGCTCCGGAGCCTCCATCCCGGCAGACAGCTGCATATGCGACCGCTGTGCGGAGGAGATCTTCGGCAGCGGCCGCAGGCACGGATACCCGTTCACGACATGCACCGACTGCGGGCCCAGGTTCACGCTCCTCAGGGGGATGCCCTACGACCGCCCGCTCACATCCATGGACCGGTTCCCGATGTGCCCGGAATGCGGGATGGAGTTCGGGGACCCTTCTGACAGGAGGTTCCACCATCAGACCGTGTGCTGCCCCCAGTGCGGGCCGTCGTACCGCCTGGTGCTGCCTGACGGCGGCATAATCAGAGAAGATCCCATATCCCGTCTGGCCGGGATGCTGGACGACGAATGCCGCGCAGTCGTAAAAGGATGGGGCGGGATGCACATATGCTGCACCCTCGACCGCATCGAAGACATGAGGGTGTGGTACGGCCGCAAGAAGAAGCCCTTCGCGATAATGGTCCGCGACATGGATGCCGTCCGCAAATACGCCGATCCGACCCCCGATGAGGAGCGGATGCTCCTGTCCCCGAGCCGTCCCATAGTCCTGGTGAAGAAGAAGGACGTTCCCGGAATCGGGCCCGCATCCCCCGGCCTGGACAACATCGGGATCTTCCTCCCCTACACTGGAATGCACCACATCTTGTTCTCGCATCTGCATCACGACGCCCTGCTGATGACCTCGGCCAACCTGCCGGGGGAGCCCATGATCACCGACGATGCCCGCATCACGGAGCTCGGGGCCGATGCATATCTCCTCCATGACCAGGAGATAGTCAACCGCGCCGACGACACCGTGCTAAGGATGCTCGGCGACAGGACGCAGTACATAAGGAGGTCCAGAGGGAGCATCCCGTTCGGGCTCCGTTTCGGCAGGAAGGGCGACGCGGCCGCCCTGGGAGCGCAGGAGAACCTGACAGGATCGGTGGCATCTGACGGCACGATATGGCCTACGCAGTACATAGGGAACGGAGAGAAGATCGGCATCCCGGAGTACCTGGAGGAAGCCGTCAGGACCCAGATGAGGTTCGTCGGATGCGAGCCGTCTGTAGTGGCCGTGGACCTGCATCCCGGATACTCCAACAGGAAGCTGGCCAGGAAGCTGGCCGAGGAGAACGGGGCGGAGATCGTCCAGGTCCAGCACCATTGGGCCCATGCGGCTTCCCTCATGGCCGACATGTCCATAGACGGCTGCGCCTGCCTGACGCTGGACGGCACCGGCCACGGCGACGACGGCATGGCATGGGGCGGAGAGGTCCTCAAGGCAGACTTCGGCAGCTACGATCGGACAGCCCATCTGGAATACATGCCGCTCCTCGGATCCGAACGCGCTCTCTACGACCTTCGGAGGCTCAGGTTCGCGATAGACTCCATGAACGGGAGCGAGAACCATGACTTCACCGACAGGGAATCGGCGGTCCTGTCCAAGATGATGGGCAGCAGCGTGAAGACATCATCCATGGGAAGGGTCCTGGATGCCCTCTCGTACAGTCTCGGAGTCTGCAGCCAGCGCACCTATGACGGGGAGCCCGCCATGCTCTTGGAGCCGCTCCTCGCCAGAGGGAGCCTCGTCGACGGCTTCGAAACGTGGACAGACCAGGGGTCTGTCCGCACAGCCCACCTGTTCGCCCGGATCGGCTCCGTCAGAAGGGAGGATGCCGCATACTCCATCGTATATAACATCATGAGTGAGCTGGTCGCATCATCCATCTCGGCGGCGGACTCCGCCGGGTTCGAGTATATAGGGCTATCCGGAGGAGTGTCCTACAACTCTGTCATAGCCAGCATGTTCAAGGATATGGTTATATCATCCGACCATCTACCAGCGATACACAAGGAGGTTCCGAACGGGGACTGCGGCATATCTGTGGGACAGGCCGCCATCGCGCTCGGGAGGATATGATGGACAACACGCTTTTCGTCCTGCTAGACGGGGCAGAGGACCACCCGAATCCGCTCATGGGCGGGAAGAAGCCTTTGGAAGCGGCGGACATGCCGTTCATGCGCAGCAAGGCGCCCCACCGCTACAGGACTACTGGCCGGGGCTACACGCAGCTGTTCCTCAACGAGTTCTTCACCGGGCACCCCCCGGAGATCGAGAGGGCGGCGCTGGAGGCGCTGGGCCTCGGACTCCCTATATCCGACAGGAAGAGAGCAGCGTTCAGGCTGAGCCCTGCGAGGATCGGGGACGGCATGATCAGATGGTGCTACAACACCTCCGGCATCAAAGATGCCTTGGAAGAGCGCATCATGTCGCACATGGACGTCCTGTCCCCTTATGATCCTGCAATCAAGTTCTTCGTAGAGGGGAGAGCGGTCCTCACCATGGAGGCCGACGAGGTGCCATCCCTTCCCGCGCCTCCGGTGGACGCTCCCTATAAAGAGGTGCCCGGGGACCTGGGGAAGCTGGTCGCGGCCGTCGCAGAAGAGCTGGACGGCATCACAGGATACCCGTGGGGATGCGGCAGGATGGGCCGTCAGTACCCCGGCTTCCCGGAGATAAAGCACATGACCGCCGTGTCCGACAGCCCCACGTCCATGGGGATATGCGCTTCGCTCGGCTACGAAACGCACATCATCTGCGACCTGGAGTCCAGGTTCCCGGTGGCCCGCGACGCGCTGAAGAAGGGCGACGTGTTCCTCCATGTGGACGAGGTCGACGAGTACAGCCACCAGAAGGACCCTTTCAAGAAGAAAGCCGTCCTCGAGAAGGCAGACAGGCTCATGGAGGAGCACTTCCCGGACGCGGAGAACATAGTCTATTTCGTGGACCACGGCACTTCCTGCATTACGGGCGAGCACATACTGATGGAGGTCCCCCTGTGGACCAGCATGGACCTGGGAATCCCCGAAGGCGGGACGATCCCAGTGGCCGATATAGTGAAAACCGTTTTGAGCAAGGTCAGGTGAGCAGATGGAGTTCGAGATTCCGCCATCCCTGGGCGTATACGGGGACGAGAAGACAGCCAAGGACATACTCTCAAGGATCTGGGGGAAGAGGGGCGTGTTCACATGCACGGTCGCCAACACCCGCACGTCCACCATACCTGGGGTGTCCGATGCGGGCGACACGCCCGAGCTCACGATGTTCACGCCCGCCGCGGACGCGGAGATCCTCGTGAGCGGCAAGGTGTCCTGCATGAAGGGCATACCCATCAACCCCGGAGGCATCCCCACGCCCGCGACCCTCACGAAATCCGCCCTGAACCTGTCCGGGATGCCGTACTTCATAGTCAACGGGGGATGCGAGGTCGTTCCGTACGTTCCGTACTTCGATGTCGGCGGGGAATGCGGAGAGAAGATCACCGCCGGGAGCTCTGTGAAGAACGTCAGAGAAGAGTATGAGAAAGGGTATATGCTCGGCGAGATGCTCGCAAGGGCCTACGACTTCGTCATCATAAGCGAGAGCTGCGCCGGAGGCACCACCACCGCGCTGGCGGTCTTGACGGCCATGGGCATCCTGAAGGAGAACCTGGTCAGCAGCAGCTCCCCCAACAACCCCAAGGAGCTCAAGTCCAGACTGGTGGCCGAGGCCCTGGAGGCCGCCGGGATAAAGCCCGGAGACCTGAAAGACGACCCTCTGAAGGCGATCGGATGCGTCGGGGACCCCATGCTCCCGGCGAACATCGGGATGCTCTGCGGAGCGGCGAAATCCGTGCCGGTGATCGTCGGAGGCGGGACCCAGATGGCTGCGGTGATGGCGGGAGCCGTCGCGCTCCATCCGGAGCTGGTCGGCAACTTCTTCCAGGGGACCACCAGATGGCTCATGAACGACCCCAACTCCAGCATGACGAGGATCATGGACTGCATCTCTTCAGGTATCCCCATAGTCTATGTCGATGTGAACTACAGCGACAGCCCCTACGAGGGCCTCCAGGCATACGAATGGGGCTTCATCAAAGAAGGCGTCGGATGCGGAGGAGCCTCCGTCGGCGCGATCATCGAATCCGAGGGGAAGATAACCTGCTCGGACCTCCAGGAAGAGGTCCACAGGCTCTACAGGGAGATCATGGGCTTCCGAGGGGATCCCCTCCCCTTGACGGGGAGGGTCATTCCCTGAAATAGCTGCGGGCCAGGTCCAGCTCCTTCGGCGTGTTCACGTTGACGGAGAGCTCCACCCAGTTCGTCTCGAAAAGATATTCTTCAAGGTAATCGCCGGCGAGCGTGCGCGGGCGGTTCATTATGCACAGCCCGGACAGCACCCAGTGCCTTCCGTTGCATTCCCTGGTGTAGGACGGCGTTATGCCTGTCCTGAGCACAGTCGCTTCGTCGACCACGGCGATGGCCGATTCCATCAGGCCGGGAACGAAGTACTCTATGAATGTGTTCACGACCTCGGTCGTCAGCAGGGGAAGGTCCGACGGGCATGTGAGCACGTAATCCCCCTCCATGGACTCGAAGGCCTGGTGGAGGTCGTCCATGAAGCTCTCTCCGGAGGTCCTGATCGTCTCCACCTCTATCCCGTTGAGGTACTCCTCCGTGTTGGGCGTGTTGTCGCTCACGGAGACCAGGATGCGGTCGATGTGGGTGGACTGCTTCAGAGCGTCCACGACCCTCCCGACCACGGGCTTGTCGCCCATCATGTGCATCGGCTTCTCTATCCCGCACCTCCCCATGCGGGTCCCCTTCCCCCCGGCGTTAATCAGTGCCTGCATCGGGATCACCAGACGCACAGCACCAGCGCCATGACGGTCATGGCGACGGGCCTGCAGATCTCGTTCGTCGCCCCCAGGATGTCCCCGTTGACCATCCCGAAGGTGCTGTTGGCCTTGGAGGCCATCATGTAGCCGACCGCCACGGAAGAAGCCAGTCCGATGACGAACGCGGCCAGGACGCCTTCCCATTCCAGATGAGACGGCGTGTCATAGAGCCCGAGTATCCATCCCTGGACGGCCAGCGCGGCGAACGCCAGCGCGATGCCGAGCACCAGCGCCAGGACGATCGACCTGACGGCAGAATCATTGGTGGTCATGGCCACCTGCCTGCCGGCCATACCGTTGCCGGGCTTGCCGAACGCGGCGGCGGCGACCATGGCGTTCTTCGCCAGGACCTCGACGAGGGGAGCGAGCACAATCAGCGACAGGGCCGCGAAGGAATACGCGGAGAACGAAAGGAGAACCACCGTGACGGCGACCCCGATGCCCCCGGCCCCCACAAGCGTGTCCTTCAGTGCGCGGATATGGTCCTCCTGAGCGCCGGAGACGATCATCCCGTCGCCGAAATCCGTCAGGCCGTCGAAATGGATGAACTTGCTTCCTATCCAGACGGCTGCCAGGCAGAATATCGCATAGATCATCGGCGAACCGAAGCCGAAGGACCGGTTCAAGACGGTCATCGCAGCCATGATGACGATGAGGACCGCCCCGAAGAACAGCCCGATCAGCGGCGCCAGATGGAAGTCCTTCTCCATGGCGTCCATGTCCTCCTGCGTTATGTCCTGCTGCCATATCGTGAAGAAGGACACCATGGCCTTCAGTGCCGATCCCTTCTTTGCGCCAACCTCCTCGCTCATCTCAAACACCCGAATATCTCAAAAGCGCGCTCACGGCACGATCCATCGTGGTCCCGCGCCCTTCGTCCGGACCTGCCACCGACGAGATCGTCCTCGCCAGAAGGTCCCTGAAAGCGGTTTCGCCGTCCTCGGCCATCGAATCGGCCCTGTCGCGGCAGAACATGGCGATGTCGACCATCGCCCTGACATCCTTGCATTGCAGCGCATCGGACACCTTGGAGCGGAACTCATCTTCGGAAAGAGAGGTCCCGGACATCTCCATCATGCGGCCGATGCCGTAGCCCGTCTTCTCCAGCAGCCTGAAGGGCTCCTCCATGACCGGATGCTCGCACCTGTGCTCCAGGGCATATCCTACAGCGGAGCGCACCGCCCTCGCTGCGGCGATGCCCACGTCCGATCCTGTCCCGGTGTAACCGACCCTGCCGCCTCCGACGGGGCAGAGCACGGCCATGGAATCGGAAGTGGTCCCGGTCTCCCTGTACCCGCGGTCCGCCATGGCGGCGGATTTCGCTTCCACAAGGGGGATCATCATGTTGACCTTGCCTTCCATTGTCAACGGATAAGGAGAGAAGACTGCGATGTTGATCGTCCCTGCCATGCGGGCGCCTCTGGCATCGGAAACGGCCCTCCTCTCCGGATAGTTGTCCAGGACATCTCCGGCGACCACATGGTTGCTCAGCCCGGCAGTCGCTATGGCGGCCGCCTCGGTTCCGTTGCACTCTCCGGAAGACCAGTTGAACACGCGCCCGACCTCGGCGGCGGTCATCATCCCGACCGCGTCCTCGGGAAGGCCGAGGGCATCCCTCACGCGGACGGCATCCGAACGGGGGTCGTCGGTGCAGTAGTCCTTGGGGACCTGCATTATGAAGATCGCGCCGGCCAGAGAGTCCCCTCCGTTGAGGACGGCGCTGCTGAGCACCTCCATCCTCTCCTTGAATATCGCATACCCCACGTCCCATCCGTCCACTGGGACGATCCTGACTTCTTTGAACGGCATCATAATATCGAGCTCCAGAATCCGAACAGGCGATCTTCCACGAACAGCTGGACGTTTATCCCCAGCGTCCCGTAGAGGATTATCCCGACGGTGAGCAGGAACAGCAGGGAAGACAGCTCTATCAGCCTGCAGCACCTCTTCACGTCTGCGGTCGTCGGCATGGGCCCGGCGCCCATGACGTACACGCCTTTCTTCTCCATCCTGATCCCCAGGACCGCCGCGGCGGCGGTCATGGACCACCCGCTGTTGGGGCTGGGGGTCTTCGCGTGCTCCGCCTTGGCGGCAGGGATCGAGGCTTTCCAGTCCATCCCGAGCATCATGCCGGCGACGGCGATGAACGCCGGCGACACCCTTGAAGTGACGAACCCCAGCACATCGTCGAAGCGGGCCGGGAACCTGCCGAGCTTGGAGTACCTGTCGTTGAGGTACCCCCACATGGCGTCCATCAGGTTAGCGCAGCGGAACATCACCGCCCCGGGGAGCCCGAATATCGAAAAGTACAGCACCGGCGAATAGACGCTGTCGACCAGGTTCTCCGTGACCGTCTCGCAGCAGGACGATGCGATGTGCTCCGCATCCATCCCTTTCGTGTTGCGGCTGACGATCATCTGCACCTTCGCGGCGGCGGATTCGGTATTGCCGGCATCCAGGTCGGCGCAGATCGGGTCGCAGTGCTTCCTGAAGGAGAACACGGCGAAGGACACCTTGAATATCAGGGCGGTAGACAGGATCCATGCCGCGGTTCCCGCGGTCTCTCCGAGCCATCCGCCCACGGCATACCTTAGGAACGACGTGATGCACAGGCCGGCTCCGGCGAAGAGTACGAAGACGAACAGGTACGACAGGAACCCTATGAGAATGGCCTTGTCGGACCCTCTGGCCTCCACGTGGCGGTCGATGCATGACAGTATATTCCCCATCCATCTCAGCGGATGGACGGAGTTCGGGAACTCCCCGATGAAACGGTCGATCAATATGGCGATGACGACGACCAGTATGGCGTCCAGCCAGAGGATCATCGGATCACCCGTTCAGGACCGTGTCCACGGCCGCGATGAACCTGCAGTTCCTCTCGCGGTCCTTCACGCTGTACCTGATGTACCCTCTGTAATCCTCGCCGAACGAGGCGCAGTCCCTGACCATGATGCCATGCCTGAGCATCCTCTTCGCGAAGTCGGCGCCGTCGAATCCCAGGGATTCCACGGAATTGAAATAGAAGAACGAATCGGAAACTGGGCCGGCAGGGAAGCCGACCTCCTTCAGGGAGGCGTTCATGATCTCGGACTCCTCTCCCATGACCGCCGCCGCGTGATCGACGTAATCCATCTTGTCCCTCAGCAGGACGGCGGCCACGGTCTGCTCGATCTGCCCCACGTTCCAGGTCATGCGGGTCTTCTCCATCTCGGAGATGATGTCGGGGTTGGACAAGCCGAACCCGATCCTTATGCCCGGGATCGCGAAGGACTTAGTCAGTGAGGATGCGACGATCAGGTTGGAGAACCTCCCGACCATGCCGGACATCGTTATGTCCGTGTACCCGGGAACGAGCTCCAGCAGGGTCTCGTCCAGGAACAGGAGCGTGCCCCTGTCCTCCAGCTCCCTGGCGATGGCGCATATCTTGTCGCGGGGCTCCACTCTCCCGGTCGGGTTGTTGGGGTTGCAGATGTACACCGCCCTGGCGCCATCGGCCTCCTCCAGGAGCCTGTCGGCATCGATCCTGAAATCGTCCTCCGGCCTGAGGACGTGGCTGGTGACAGAGGCGCCGGCGATCCTGCACTGCTGCGTGTACTCGGCGAATGACGGGCGGGGGATGATCGCCTTGTCGCCCTTGGAATAGAACGTGTTCGGGACATTGCGGATTATATCCGACGAACCGGCTCCGATGGTTATGCAGTCT